>NC_021505.1:300000-547500 GCF_000412675.1 Pseudomonas putida NBRC 14164
ACTACTCGAACCTGGAAGACTTCTACAAGCAGCACTTCCTGGGCGCGACCCACGTGTTCAAGATTGCTGACGACCAGTCGTTCAAGACCGACCTGCGCTACTTCGACAGCAGCAGCGACGGCAAGAACGGTGAGGCCGGCTACCGCTTCAGCAACAACGGCGGTTATGCCAAGAACACTGGCGAGGTCGACAACAAGACCTGGTCCGCGATGTTCACCTACACCCTGGGTGGCCACTCGCTGATGCTCGGCCACCAGCGCGTCAATGACGATGGTGGTTTCGTCTGGCTGAACCAAGGCAACGTGGTTGACGGCAACGGCCGTAACGAAGGCGCCGGTGGCTCCAGCTTCTACCTGTTCACCGACAGCATGATCAACCAGTTCGCCAAGGCTGGTGAAAACACCACCTTCGGCCAGTACGCCTACGACTTCGCACGCCTGGGTGTGCCAGGCCTGAAAGCCTCGGTTGCCTACCTGAAAGGTGAAGATGGCAAGAACGCTAACGGCAACGGCCACTTCAGCGAGTGGGAGCGTGATGCCCGTATCGACTACGTCATCCAGGAAGGCACCTTCAAGGGCCTGGGCGCCAGCCTGCGTCACGGCGTATACCGTGGCACCGGCACCAGCTCACTGGCTGACCAGGATCAGACCCGTCTGATCTTCAACTACACTTACAACTTCCTGTAAGCCGTAGCTGAAAAAGAAGCCTCGCCTAGTGCGAGGCTTTTTTGTGCCCGTAAATTTGTATGCATTATGGTTATAAATAAATCGTTATTTATTCTTTTTGTTTTTAATCGAATGCAGGCACATTGAACCCATACGGTACAGAACCCAGCCAAGGAGCCGCAGCCCATGAGCCTCAAACTCGGCGATATCGCCCCCGATTTCGAACAGGATTCCAGCGAAGGCAAAATCCGCTTCCACGAGTGGCTGGGCAACAGCTGGGGGGTATTGTTTTCCCACCCGGCCGACTTCACTCCGGTGTGCACCACCGAGCTGGGCCTGACCGCCAAGCTCAAGGACGATTTCGCCAAGCGCGGGGTCAAGGCCATCGCCCTGTCGGTGGACCCGGTCGACTCGCACCATAAATGGATCGAGGACATCAACGAGACCCAGAACACCGTGGTCAACTTCCCGATCATCGCCGATGCCGACCGCAAGGTGTCCGACCTGTACGACCTGATTCACCCGAACGCCAGCGATACCCTGACCGTGCGCTCGCTGTTCGTCATCGACCCGAACAAGAAGGTGCGCCTGACCATTACCTATCCGGCCAGTACCGGGCGCAACTTCAATGAAATCCTGCGGGTGATCGACTCGCTGCAGTTGACCGACAACCACAAGGTCGCCACGCCAGGTAACTGGCAGGACGGCGACGAGGTGGTGATCGTGCCTTCGCTCAAGGATGAGGAAGAAATCAAGCAGCGCTTCCCCAAAGGTTACCGGGCGGTCAAGCCCTATCTGCGTCTGACCCCACAGCCAAATCGTTAAAGGATTCCTCGTTGCATTGCTCTTAGCCAAGCAGGGATTTTCGGGCCGTTTCGACGGCCCTTTTTTATGCCTGCGCGGAATGTGTGGGCCTCTTCGCGGGCACGCCCGCTCCCACAGAAACAGAGCAGACCCGGCTTTCCACATAATCCGGTGGGAGCGGGCGCGCCCGCGAAGAGGCCCTCGCGAATAAAGACAATAATGGAATAACCAAATGAAAAAATATGATTTCTAGATATATATAGCAGCTGTTAATGTCACCTCCAACAGAACACAAGGAAGCGCAGCAATGCTGGTCGTCTCAATCGGTGGTAGCCCAAGTCTTCGTTCACGCTCCGGCGTGCTGCTTGAGCGTTCGCGCCAGTGGCTGCAGGGCCGTGGCGTTGAAGTGGTGACGTTCCAGGTACGTGACTTCCCCGCCGAAGACCTGCTGCATGCCCGTTTCGACAGCCCGCATGTGCAGCACTTCCAGCAACTGGTAGCCCAGGCCGATGGCCTGATCGTTTCCACCCCGGTGTACAAGGCTTCGTTTGCCGGTGCACTGAAGACCTTGCTGGACCTGCTGCCCGAACGCGCCCTGGCCCACAAGATCGTGTTGCCGATCGCCACCGGCGGCAGCATCGCCCACATGCTGGCGGTGGATTACGCATTGAAACCCGTGCTGTCGGCACTCAAGGCACAAGAGACCCTGCAAGGGATCTTCGCCGACGACAGCCAGGTGTCTTATGCAGACGGCACGAAGCCCGCGCAGTTGGTGCCGGCACTGGAAGAACGCCTGCTGGACTCGCTGGAAACCTTCCACGTTGCCCTGGCCCGTCGGCCACGCCCCGTGGCCCCCGGCGTACTGAACGAACGCCTGATCAGCGCCCGCTGGAGCATCTGACCGGCACAACCCGCTTCACCACCTTACTCGCCCGATAACGAGGCAAGCAGGTGCAACCCGAACCTCATTCGCACAGGAGAGCGCCATGCGCACAGTCTTCTTGCGTCGCGGTCTGGTCGCCCTGTTTGCGGCGGCTGTGTCCTTCGGCGCCATTACCCAAGCCCAGGCCGAAAGCCTGCGTATCGGTTACCAGAAATACGGCACCCTGGTGCTGCTCAAGGCCAAGGGCACGCTGGAAAAGCGCCTGGCCGAGCAGGGCGTACAGGTGCAGTGGACCGAATTTCCCGGCGGCCCGCAGCTGCTTGAAGGGCTGAACGTCGGCTCCATCGACTTTGGCGTTACCGGCGAAACCCCGCCCGTATTTGCCCAGGCCGCCGGCGCCGATCTGCTCTACGTGGCCTACGAGCCGCCAGCGCCGCACAGCGAAGCGATCCTAGTGCCGAAGGGTTCGTCGATCCAGTCGATCAAGGAACTCAAAGGCAAGAAAGTCGCCCTCAACAAAGGCTCCAACGTCCACTACCTGCTGGTCCGCGCCCTGGAAGACGCCGGCCTCAAGTACAGCGATATCCAGCCGGTGTACCTGCCCCCTGCCGATGCCCGCGCCGCATTCGAGCGTGGCAGCGTCGATGCCTGGGTGATCTGGGACCCGTACCAGGCCGCTGCGGAAAAACAATTGCAGGCCCGTACCCTGCGTGACGGCAAGGGCCTGGTCGACAACCACCAGTTCTACCTGGCCACCCGCAACTACGCGACTCAGCACCCGGCGGTGATCAACACCCTCATCGAGGAAGTGCGCGCCGTGGGCGAATGGTCGCAGGCCAACCCGCAGGAAGTGACCGACCAGGTGGCACCGCTGCTCGGCCTGCCTGCCGACATCACCCTGACCTCGGTCAAGCGCCAAGGCTACGGTGCAGCACCGCTGACTCCCGAGGTAGTGGCCGCACAACAGAAAATCGCCGACACCTTCCAGGCGCTCAAGCTGATACCCAAGCCGCTGAGCATCAAGGACGTGATCTGGACACCCCCGGCCAAGGTCGCTAGCGCGCCTTGATTGATTCGCCTGTGCCGGGGCGCCGCCCTGGCTGAGCCACCCTTGAGGAGACAACTCCAATGAGCCTTAATATTTTCTGGTTCCTCCCGACCCACGGTGACGGCAAGTACCTGGGCACTTCCGACGGCGCGCGTGCGGTCGACCACGGTTACCTGCAGCAGATCGCGCAGGCCGCCGACCGTCTGGGCTTTGGTGGGGTACTGATCCCGACCGGCCGTTCCTGCGAGGATTCCTGGCTGGTGGCCGCGTCGCTGATCCCTGTGACCCAGCACCTGAAATTCCTGGTTGCCCTGCGTCCGGGCATCATTTCGCCGACCGTGGCAGCACGCCAGGCTGCGACCCTGGATCGCCTGTCCAATGGCCGTGCCCTGTTCAACCTGGTAACCGGTGGCGACCCGGATGAACTGGCCGGTGATGGCCTGCACCTGAACCACCAGGAACGCTACGAAGCGTCGGTCGAGTTCACCCGTATCTGGCGCAAGGTGCTGGAAGGCGAAAACGTCGACTACGACGGCAAGCACATCCAGGTGAAGGGCGCCAAGCTGCTCTACCCGCCGATTCAGCAACCACGCCCGCCGCTGTATTTCGGCGGTTCCTCCGAGGCCGCTCAGGACCTGGCCGCCGAGCAGGTCGAGTTGTACCTGACCTGGGGCGAGCCGCCGTCAGCCGTTGCCGAGAAAATCGCCCAGGTGCGCGAAAAAGCGGCCGCTCAAGGCCGTGAAGTACGCTTCGGTATCCGCCTGCACGTGATTGTGCGGGAAACCAACGAAGAAGCCTGGGCCGCCGCCGACCGCCTGATCTCGCACCTGGACGATGACACCATCGCCCGTGCCCAGGCCTCGCTGGCGCGCTTCGACTCGGTGGGCCAGCAGCGCATGGCTGCCCTGCACGGCGGCAACCGCGACAACCTGGAAGTCAGCCCCAACCTGTGGGCAGGCGTTGGCCTGGTACGTGGCGGCGCCGGTACCGCGCTGGTAGGCGACGGCCCGACTGTCGCCGCGCGGGTGAAGGAATATGCCGACCTGGGGATCGATACCTTCATCTTCTCGGGTTATCCACACCTCGAAGAGTCTTACCGCGTTGCCGAGCTGCTGTTCCCGCACCTTGATGTTCAGCGCCCGGAGCAACCGAAAACCGGTGGCTACGTGAGCCCGTTCGGCGAGATGGTGGCCAACGACATCCTGCCCAAATCCGTGTCGCAGAGCTGAGGGCCGGGCCATGAGTCGTGCAACTTCCTCCACCCTGACCCAGCGCCTGGCGCCGTGGGCGCTGCCGGTGCTGCTGCTGGCAGTCTGGCAACTGGCGGTCAGCGCTGGCTGGCTGTCGACGCGCATCCTGCCGGCACCTAGCGCAGTGGTCAGCGCCGGTGTCGAGCTGGTGCGCAGCGGCGACATCTGGACCCACCTGGCCATCAGTGGCTGGCGTGCCGGCCTGGGCTTCGCCATCGGCGGCAGCATCGGCCTGGTACTGGGCTTCATCACCGGCCTGTCGAACTGGGGCGAACGCCTGCTCGACAGCTCGGTGCAGATGATCCGCAACGTGCCGCACCTGGCGCTGATCCCGCTGGTGATCCTGTGGTTCGGTATCGACGAGTCGGCAAAGATCTTTCTGGTCGCGCTGGGCACGCTGTTCCCGATCTACCTGAACACCTATCACGGTATTCGCAACGTTGACCCGGCGCTGGTAGAGATGGCGCGCAGCTACGGCTTGTCCGGCTTCAGCCTGTTCCGCCAGGTGATCCTGCCGGGCGCGCTGCCATCGATCCTGGTGGGGGTGCGCTTCGCCCTGGGCTTCATGTGGCTGACCCTGATCGTGGCCGAAACCATTTCGGCGAATGCCGGCATCGGTTACCTGGCGATGAACGCCCGTGAGTTCCTGCAGACCGACGTGGTGGTACTGGCCATCGTCCTGTATGCCGTGCTTGGCAAACTCGCCGACCTCGCTGCCCGTGGCCTGGAACGTGTTTGGCTGCGCTGGCACCCGGCCTATCAAGTGGCCAAGAAGGAGGGTGCATGACTGTGCTCAAGGAACAGCCGCCACGCCTGCTGCGTGGCATCCCGCTGGCCTCCAATGGCCTGCGCAAGACCTTTGGCCAGCGCGAAGTGTTGAAGGGCATCGACCTGCACATTCCGGCCGGCCAGTTCGTTGCCATCGTTGGCCGCAGCGGCTGCGGCAAAAGCACCCTGCTGCGGCTGCTGGCCGGGCTCGACCAGCCCACTGGCGGGCAGTTGCTGGCCGGTGCTGCGCCGCTGGAAGAGGCCCGTGAAGAAACCCGCCTGATGTTCCAGGACGCGCGCCTGCTGCCGTGGAAGAAGGTGATCGACAACGTTGGCCTGGGCCTGTCGGGTGATTGGCGCCCACGTGCGCTGGAAGCGCTGGATGCGGTTGGCCTGGCCGACCGCGCCAATGAATGGCCGGCAGCCCTCTCCGGTGGCCAGAAGCAGCGTGTGGCCTTGGCCCGCGCCTTGATTCACCAGCCACGCCTGCTGCTGCTGGATGAGCCGCTGGGTGCACTGGATGCATTGACCCGTATCGAAATGCAGCAACTGATCGAACGCCTGTGGCTTCAGCACGGCTTCACTGTGCTGCTGGTCACCCACGATGTCAGCGAGGCAGTTGCCGTGGCTGACCGGGTGATCCTGATCGAGGACGGCGAAGTCGGGCTTGACCTTACGGTCGACCTGGCACGGCCCAGGGCACTTGGTTCGCACCGCCTGGCCGCGCTGGAAAGCGAAGTGCTCAACCGTGTTCTGTCGGCTCCGGGCATTGCGCCCGAGCCGGACCCTGTAGCCCCGCTGCCCACGCAACTGCGTTGGGCGCACTGAACCACTCACTTACCTGACTGAAGCCATAGAGAAGGAATGACATCATGACCATCAAAGCCATCAACGTCCGCAACCAGTTCAAAGGCACCGTGAAAGAAATCCTCGAAGGCCCGGTACTGTCGGAAATCGACGTGCAGACTGCCTCGGGTATCGTCACTTCGGTCATCACCACCCGCTCGGTAAAAGAGCTGGAGCTGCAGGTTGGCAGCGAAGTGATTGCCTTTGTGAAATCGACTGAAGTGTCTATCGCCAAGCTGTGATGAACGTGGCCCATGGGGCTGCTTTGCAGCCCAATCGCCGGCAAGCCAGCTCCCACAGGTACTGCGCAGGTTTCAAGCCTTGTGTTGTACCTGTGGGAGCTGGCTTGCCGGCGATGAGGCCTTCAAGGCTGACGCTTGGCCAGAAACGGCGGCAGGTATAACCCCAGATACGCCTCGAACACCCGCTTGCCTTCTTCGGCCATGCGCGGGGTGATCGCCTCGTGCAACTGCACCGACCGCGCATATACCCGGTCGCTCAGTTCCATGGCCAGGGCGAACACATCCACATCCAGCGGCATCACCGGCAGGTGAAAATGCTGGTCGAACAACTTGTGCATCAAGTCGCCCAGTTCCATGTCGTGCTGCCGGTCGGCCTGCACCACTTCGCTCAGGCCGTGCTGGGCCAGAATCAGCTGCCGCGCCGCAGCATCTTCGTTATAGATATCCAGCATGCGTTGCTCGATGAGCCGTGACAGCTGGTGCCAGGTGCTGAACGCGCTGCTGTCGAACGGTGCGCTCAGGGCTTCACGAAACGCCCGGTGTACATCGGCCGTCAGCGCTTCCAGCAAGGCCGGCACGCTGGCGAAGAAGTGATACACCGACGACGGTGGAATCTGCGCCCGCTCGGCCACGCTGTAGATGGAAAGTGCCGCCACCCCTTGTTCGGCCAGCAGCTCACGCGCAGCCGCCAGGATCGCCTCGATCCTGGCCTGGCTGCTGGCGCGCGGCTTGCGCGAGGCGACGGCGCGGCTCATCAGTTGCTGATCGCCAGGATGCTGGCCTGATAGGCGCCGACGAACAGGTCGAAGTCACCGACCTCTTCCTGTTCCAGCTCGGACTGCTTGGTGAGCGATTCGCGGGCTAGTGTTTCGAACGCCTGTTGCTGTTCGTTGCTCAGTGGCTGTTCGCGGAATGTCTCGGCGTGGACACGGCTTTGGCGCAGGGAGAACTGGATGAAGGTTTCGTCGTGCTCGGTCATGCGTGCCAGCACTTGGGCTGACGGGGTCAGCGCGGCATCATCCACCTTGGCCTGCTGGGCATCCAGGGCTTTGCCGTGGGCATCGCCGCCTTGCGCCTGGTCGAGCAGGTCGGCCAGTGGCCGGATACGCTCAATCAGCTCGCTGGCCCAATCCTTCAGGGTGATCGGCTGGCCATCACGATGCAGCTCCAGGCCCGGGCGACGGCCTTCCTTCACCACGGTCAGGAAGTTGTCGGTGCACTGGCGGCATTCGCCGTTGTCCAGCTGCGGGCTGTCTTCCAGGGCGCAGAACAGCAGGAACGCGTCGAGGAAGCGCGCCTCGGTCAGGTCGATACCTACCGGCAGGAACGGGTTGATGTCCAGGCAACGTACTTCCACATACTGCACGCCCCGCGAGGTCAGGGCCTGGATCGGCCGCTCGCCGGTGTAGGTGACGCGCTTGGGGCGGATGTTCGAGTAGTACTCGTTCTCGATCTGCAGAATGTTGGTGTTCAGCTGCACCCACTCGCCGTCCACGTGCGTACCGACCTCGACATAAGGCGGGTAGGGCGTGCCCACGGCCTTGCGCAGGCTGTCGGTGTAGCTGGCCAGGTTGTTGTAGCAAGGCGTGAGGCCGGCCTGGGCGTTGCTCTGGTAGCCCAGGTCGCTCATGCGCAGGCTGGTGGCGTAGGGCAGGAACAGGGTTTCGGCGTCCAGCTCTTCGAGCTGGTGCGGGCGGCCACGCAGGAAGCCTTTGTCCAGCGCTGGCGAGGCGCCGAACAGGTACATCAGCAGCCAGCTGTAGCGGCGGAAGTTGCGGATCAGGGCGATGTAGGCTGACGACTGGTAGTCGCGGTTGTCTTGCGTGCTGCCTTCGGCTTCGCGCAGCAGAGGCCACAGGGCTTCGGGTAGCGAGAAGTTGTAATGGATACCGGCGATGCACTGCATGGTGCGGCCGTAGCGCAGGGCCAGGCCCTTGCGGTAGACGTGCTTGAGCTTGCCGATGTTCGAGCTGCCGTACTCGGCGATCGGGATGTCCTCCTCGGCCGGCAGCGTGCACGGCATCGACGGGCTCCACAGGTATTCGTCGCCCAGCTTGCTGTAGACGAAACGGTGGGTCTGTTCGAGGCTTTCGAGCACTTTGGCCGGGTCGGGCAGCGCTGGGGTGATGAACTCCAGCAGCGACTCGGAATAATCAGTGGTGATCTGCTCGTTGGTCAGCGCCGACCCCAGAGCTTCCGGGTGCGGGGTCTGGGCCAGGCGACCTTCGTCGGTCACGCGCAGGCATTCGCGCTCAATACCGTGCAGGCACTGCTTGAGCAGGGGAAGATTGGCGCCGAGCAGGCTCAGGCGGCGGTTGAGGAGTTCGCTCAAGATGTATTCCTTCACGCGTCAGTCGCCCCAATATGGGGGTAGAGATAACGGTCTACAAGGGTAGGAAGAAAGGAACTGGCGTTGTCGCCTGGTTTACGCGGTTCCAGCAGTGCCAGCGCACTGCTGAAAATACCGCAGATACTGCTTGGTGAGCTAGAGAACCGCGAAGGTTCCTTGCGCTTTAGCCACCAGCTTGTCGCCCTGGACTACGTCGGCGTCGACCACCAGGGTACGCCGCCCGGCGTGCAGCACACGGGCGGTGCACAGCACTTCGCCGTCGCTGACGGCGCGCATGTAGTTGATCTTGCACTCGATGGTGACACTTTGCTGGTCAAAGCCATGGCTGGCCGAGCAGGCCAGGCCCATGGCGATGTCCACCAGGCTGAAGATTGCCCCGCCGTGCAGCTTCTGGCCACGGTTGCGCAAGTGCGGCTCGAGGGCCAGGGCCACCTCGGCAACACCCGTGTCCAGGCGTTGCAGGCGGCAGCCCAGCAGCTGGCTGAAGGCGCTTTCGACGTATTCGCGGGGTACGTCCATCACTTCTTCTTCAACTGCTTGGCGTTGGCGAACAGCGAGGCCATGGCATTGTTGGCCGGTGCTGCAGTGGCGGTTTCACGCGGGCGTTGGGCTGGCTGCTGGCGGTTGCCGCCATTGCCACGGTTGCCACCGCGGTTGCCTTCGACCTTCTCGCCTGGGGTGTCGCCCATGCGCATGGACAGGCCGACGCGCTTGCGCGAGATGTCCACTTCCATGACCTTGACCTTGACCACGTCGCCGGCCTTCACCGCTTCACGCGGGTCTTTGATGAACTTCTCCGACAGCGCCGAGATGTGCACCAGGCCGTCCTGGTGCACGCCGATGTCGACGAAGGCACCGAAGTTGGTGACGTTGGTCACCACGCCCTCCAGGATCATGCCGGGCTCCAGGTCCTTGAGGTCTTCGACGCCGTCCTGGAAGGTGGCGGTCTTGAACTCTGGGCGTGGGTCGCGGCCAGGCTTGTCCAGCTCTTGCAGGATGTCGGTGACGGTCGGCAGGCCGAAGGACTCGTCGGTGAACTTCTTGGGGTCCAGGCGCTTGAGGAAGCTGCTGTCGCCGATCAGCGAGCGGATATCGCGGTCGGTGTCGGCGGCGATGCGCTGCACCAGCGGATAGGCCTCCGGGTGCACTGCGGAGGCGTCCAGCGGGTTGTCGCCGTTCATTACACGCAGGAAGCCGGCTGCTTGTTCGAAGGTTTTTTCACCCAGGCGGCTGACTTTTTTCAGCGCTGCACGGGTGGCAAACGGGCCGTTGGCATCGCGGTGGGCGACGATGTTCTGTGCCAGTGTGGCGTTGAGGCCGGAGATACGGGTCAGCAGCGCCACCGAGGCGGTGTTGACGTCCACGCCCACGGCGTTCACGCAGTCCTCGACCACGGCGTCCAGGCCACGCGCCAGTTTCAGCTGGGAAACGTCGTGCTGGTACTGGCCGACGCCGATGGATTTCGGGTCGATCTTCACCAGCTCGGCCAGCGGGTCCTGCAGGCGGCGGGCAATCGACACGGCGCCACGGATCGACACGTCCAGGTCCGGGAACTCGCGGGCGGCCAGTTCCGATGCCGAGTACACCGACGCACCGGCCTCGGAGACCATGATCTTGGTAATTTTCAGCGCTGGGTATTTTTTGACCAGTTCGGCCACCAGCTTGTCGCTCTCGCGGCTGGCGGTGCCGTTGCCGATGGCGATCAGTTCCACCGAGTGCTTGGCGCACAGTGCGGCCATGATGGAAATGGTGCGGTCCCAGTCATTCTTTGGCGCGTGCGGGTACACCGTGGTGTAGTCCAGCAGCTTGCCGGTGGCATCGACCACGGCGATCTTGCAACCGGTGCGCAGGCCCGGGTCGAAGCCCAGGGTGGCGCGCGGGCCGGCCGGGGCGGCCAGCAGCAGGTCGTGCAGGTTGTGGGCGAACACGTTGATCGCCTCGCCTTCGGCGTTGTCGCGCAGTTCGCCGAACAGGTCGGTTTCCAGGTGGGTGTACAGCTTGACCTTCCAGGTCCAGCGCACCACCTCGCCCAGCCATTTGTCGGCCGGGCGGCTGCGGTTTTCAATGCCGACGTGGTTGCCGATCATCACTTCGCACGGGTGCAGGGTGCCAGGCAGTTCTTCGCCCACTTTCAGCGAGGCGCTCAGCACGCCTTCGTTGCGCCCGCGGAAGATCGCCAGGGCACGGTGCGACGGGGCGTTGCGCAGCAGTTCGTCGTGCGCAAAGTAGTCGCGGAACTTGGCGCCTTCTTCTTCCTTGCCGGCCACCACACGGGCACTGAGCACGGCTTCCTGCTTGAGGAAGCTGCGCAGCTTGTCGAGCAGGGCGGCGTCTTCGGCGAAGCGCTCCATGAGGATGTATTTGGCACCTTCCAGCGCGGCCTTGACGTCGGCTACGCCTTTTTCGGCGTTTACGAAGCGTGCGGCTTCGCTTTCCGGGGCCAGGTTGGGGTCGTTGAACAGGCCGTCGGCCAGGTCGCCCAGGCCGGCTTCCAGGGCGATCTGGCCCTTGGTGCGGCGCTTCTGCTTGTACGGCAGGTACAGGTCTTCGAGGCGGGTCTTGGTGTCGGCCAGCTTGATTTCGCGGGCCAGTTCCGGGGTCAGCTTGCCCTGTTCCTCGATGCTGGCCAGGATGCTGGCGCGACGGTCGTCGAGTTCGCGCAGGTAGCGCAGGCGCTCTTCCAGATGGCGCAGCTGGGTGTCGTCCAGGCTACCGGTCACTTCCTTGCGGTACCGGGCGATGAAGGGCACGGTCGAGCCTTCGTCCAACAGGCCCACGGCCGCCTCGACCTGCTGGGGGCGTACGCCCAGTTCCTCGGCGATACGGCTGTTGATGCTGTCCATGTAAACCACCTGACATTTGTGAATACGGGGGTCGCCTGTGGGCTTTTCGCCCGGCGGCGCTGGATGAAAGCCGCGCATTATACCCATCGCAATCGGCTTGCGGTGATGGCGCCCAGCCAGCTGGAACTGGCGCCGGGGGAAAAATCTGCTAACAATGCTCACGCAACGTGCAGCAATGGCTACGCCATAATGCGCGGCGAAATCAGAGGAGTTATTCATGACCGGCACCGCAAACACCGCTGAAGGTGACAAGATTCTCATCGTCGACGACGATCCGGGGCTTAGCAGCCTGCTGGAACGGTTCTTCACCAGCAAGGGCTACCGTGCCCGTGCGGTGCCCAACACCGAGCAGATGGACCGCCTGCTGCAGCGCGAGGTGTTCAACCTGGTGGTGCTCGACCTGATGCTGCCGGGCGAGGATGGCCTGTCCGCGTGCAAGCGCCTGCGCCAGCAGAACAACCAGATCCCGATCATCATGCTCACCGCCAAGGGCGACGAGCTGAGCCGTATCAAGGGCCTGGAACTGGGCGCTGACGACTACCTGGGCAAGCCGTTCAACCCGGACGAGCTGATGGCCCGCGTCAAGGCTGTGTTGCGCCGTCAGGCCCCCGCCGTGCCGGGTGCGCCGGGCAGTGAGGACGAATCGGTCACCTTCGGCGACTACGAGCTGTCGCTGGCCACCCGCGAACTCAAGCGTGGCGATGAAGTGCACATGCTCACCACCGGCGAGTTCGCCGTGCTCAAGGCCCTGGTGATGCACGCCCGCGAGCCGCTGACCCGCGACAAGCTGATGAACCTGGCCCGTGGCCGTGAGTGGGATGCACTGGAACGCTCCATCGACGTGCAGATCTCGCGCCTGCGCCGCATGATCGAGCCGGACCCGTCCAAGCCGCGTTACATCCAGACCGTCTGGGGCTTGGGCTACGTGTTCGTGCCAGACGGAAACGCAGGTAAATGATGCCGCGTCGTCCATGAAAACGCCGCTCTGGTTTCCGCAGAGTTTCTTCGCCCGCACCCTGTGGCTGGTGTTGATCGTCGTCCTGTTCAGCAAGGCCTTGACCCTGGTCTACCTGCTGATGAACGAGGACGTACTGGTCGACCGTCAGTACAGCCACGGTGTGGCGCTGACCTTGCGCGCCTATTGGGCTGCCGACGAAGAAAACCGAGACAAGATTGCCGAGGCGGCGGGCCTTATCCGCGTGACCGGCTCGGGTGTGCCCGAGGGCGAGCAGCATTGGCCCTACAGCGAAATCTACCAACGGCAGATGCAGGCGGAGCTGGGCGAAGACACCGAGGTGCGGCTGCGTATTCATGCGCCACCGGCGTTGTGGGTCAATGCGCCAAGCCTGGGCCCGGGCTGGCTGAAAGTGCCGCTGTACCCGCACCCGCTGCGTGGGCAGAAGATCTGGAACGTGCTGGGTTGGTTCCTGGCCATCGGCCTGTTGTCCACAGCCTCTGCCTGGATCTTTGTGCGCCAGTTGAACCAGCCGCTCAAGCGCCTGGTATTCGCCGCTCGTCAGCTGGGCCAGGGGCGCAGCGTGCGCCTGCCGATCAGCGATACACCCAGCGAGATGACCGAGGTGTACAAGGCCTTCAACCAGATGGCCGAAGATGTCGAACAGGCCGGGCGCGGGCGCGAGCTGATGCTGGCCGGGGTTTCCCACGACCTGCGCACACCGTTGACGCGCCTGCGCCTGTCGTTGTCATTGCTGGACAGCGACAGCGACCTGAGTGACGACATGGTCCGCGATATCGAGGACATGGATGCGATCCTCGATCAGTTCCTGGCGTTCATCCGCGATGGCCGCGACGAGCCGGTGGAAGAGGTCGACCTGGCTGAACTGGTGCGTGAAGTGGTGGCCCCGTACAACCAGCCGAAAGAACGTGTGCGCCTGTGCCTGGAGCCAATCCCGCCGTTCCCGCTGCGCCGTGTTTCGCTCAAGCGCATGCTGGGCAACCTGATCGGCAACGCCTTGCACCATGCCGGCAAGGGCGTGGAAGTGGCTGCCTATGTGTCGGGTGACGAGAGTGCGCCATACGTGGTGCTGAGCGTGCTGGACCGTGGCACCGGGATCGACGAATCGGAGCTGGAGACCATCTTCAACCCGTTCATTCGTGGGGACCGTGCACGGGGCGGCAAGGGCACCGGTCTGGGGTTGGCGATCGTCAAGCGCATCGCGGCCCAGCATGGCGGGAATGTGGAGCTGCGTAACCGGTCCGGTGGCGGGATCGAGGCGCGGGTGCGGTTGCCGTTGGGGCTTTTGCTGCCGCGTAATGCTGTATGAATCTGGTTGACCACACCGGCCCTATCGCCGGCAAGCCAGCTCCCACAGGTAATCTACAAGCCTGGAGGTTGTGGTAATCCTGTGGGAGCGGCTTGCCGGCGATAGGGCCGGTACAGGCTTGAATCAGCCCTTGCCCTTGGTCCGGGTCTGATTAGGCCCGCCGTTCTTCTCAAGGTGCTCGATGATCATGCCGGCCACGTTCTTGCCAGTGGTCACCTCGATCCCCTCCAGCCCCGGCGATGAGTTCACCTCCATCACCAACGGCCCATGGTTGGACCGCAGGATATCAACACCCGCCACGCTCAACCCCATCACCTTGGCCGCACGAATGGCGGTAATCCGCTCTTCCGGGGTGATCTTGATCAGGCTGGCGACGCCACCCCGGTGCAGGTTGGAGCGGAACTCGCCCGGCTTGGCCTGGCGCTTCATCGAGGCAATCACCTTGTCTCCCACCACAAAGCAGCGAATGTCGGCGCCGCCGGCCTCCTTGATGTACTCCTGAACCATGATGTTCTGCTTCAGGCCCATGAACGCCTCGATCACCGACTCGGCCGCCTGGGTGGTTTCGCACAGCACCACGCCGATGCCCTGGGTACCCTCCAGCACCTTGATCACCAGCGGGGCGCCATTGACCATCTGGATCAGGTCGGGGATGTCGTCCGGTGAGTGGGCGAAGCCGGTAATGGGCAGGCCGATACCACGGCGCGACAGCAATTGCAGCGAGCGCAGTTTGTCGCGCGAGCGGGCAATGGCCACCGATTCGTTGAGCGGGTACACGCCCATCATTTCGAACTGGCGCAGCACCGCGCAGCCGTAAAAGGTGACCGAAGCCCCGATGCGCGGGATCACAGCATCGAAGCCCTCCAGCGGCTTGCCGCGGTAGTGGATCTGCGGCTTGTGGCTGGCAATGTTCATATAGGCCCGCAGGGTGTCGATCACCACCATTTCGTGGCCACGCTGGGTACCGGCTTCGACCAGGCGGCGGGTGGAATACAGACGCGGATTGCGCGACAGCACAGCGATCTTCATGCAGCACCTGTGACAGGGGAAAGGGTGGCCGGAAAGGCCGGTTTATCTTGGACGTACTTCAAGCCGGGGTTCACGACCAGCTGGCCCTGGATCAAGGCCTTGGAACCGAGCAGCAGGCGGTAGCGCATGTTCTTGCGACAGGCCAGGGTGAACTCCACCTCCCACACACCATCGCCCAGCGCCAGTGACGTGCGGATGACATAGCGGGTCTGGGCGTGGCCGTTGGAGCTCTTGATGGTTTTCATGGTGACCAGCGGCGCCTCGCAACGCCGGTGACGCAACTGCACCACCGAGCCCAGGTGCGCGGTGAAACGGACCCACGGCTGGCCGTCACGCTCGAACGGTTCCACCTCGGTAGCGTGCAGGCTTGAGGTGCTGGCGCCGGTGTCGATCTTGGCGCGCAGCCCGGCGACACCAAGGTCGGGCAGGGCTATCCACTCACGCAGGCCGATCACAGTCAAATGGTCAAATGTCTTCACGAAGCGCACCCTGCGAGTAAGGTGGTGAACTGTAAGCATGGCGGGGACTTTTTGCATCCGTATGTGAAGGTAGTACAGTTCGATGAAAGACAGAATCCGAGGTAACGGGATGGCACAAAAAGCCGAAGACGACGACAAGGTTCGCCTGGACAAGTGGCTGTGGGCGGCGCGTTTCTACAAGACGCGGGCGCTGGCCAAGGCGGCGATCGAGAGCGGCAAGGTGCATTGCCGGGGCGAGCGTTGCAAACCGGGCAAGGAGCCACGGGTGGGCGACGAATTTTTGCTGCGCACCGGGTTCGATGAACGCACCGTGGTGGTGAAGGCGTTGTCGGTGGTGCGGCGTGGGGCGCCAGAAGCGCAGACGCTGTACGAGGAAACCGAAGAAAGCGTGCGCCGCCGGGAGCAGGCGGCCGAAATGCGTAAGGCCGGGGCCATGGGCGTGACCACCGATGGCCGGCCGACCAAGAAGCAGCGGCGGCAGATTCATCAGTTGCATGGGAGCTTTGAATAGCCGGGGCCGCTTTGCGGCCCATCGCCGGCAAGCCAGCTCCCACAGAGCCTTGTGGGAGCGGCCCTGCCGGACCGGTCGGAAAGGGCTGCGTAGCAGCCCCAAGCATCTAGCGGAGCACGGCCATTCGCCCGACAAGCGGTAATCTGGCCAGCAGGTTGAACAACGGCGCCGTCCAGCGCATCAACGCCTCACTGCCCTTGGCCGCCAGCGGCGTGTAGTAGCTCCAGCCCAACGCCAGCACTGCCATCAGCAACCCGCCAATGTAGTCATCCTGCCCCCAATGGGCGCCGGCCACCAGGCGCGGCAGCATGAACAGCACCGCCAGCCCCCAGATCACCAGGAACTGCACCAGGCGGCGGCTGAATACGCTCATGAACAGCGCCCAGATCAGCAGCACCGAAGCGTGATCCCCCGGGAAACTTTTGCTGGACCGGTCCTTGAGCTCCCAGGCCGCCTCCAGGTTCGGGTAATAGTCGCTGAGGTGCACCACGTCGTCGAAGATCATCGACGGGCTCTTGTGCTGCCAGCCGGCTGCATCCACCCACTTGGAAAACAGCGCGCGAATCACCACTAAGAGGAGTAGCGTGACCAGAAAGCCGAAAAAGGCCTGGCGAACCTGAGCTGCCTTGAACACCCAGTCACCACGGATAAGCACTGCCAGAAGGATCAGGCCAACGACGATGTCGAACGGGCGCAGGCTGCCGACGGTCCAGATGTAGCGCCAGGTGGTGTTGTCGGCCAGCGGCGCATTCAGGCTGTGGAACAGCCACTCGTCGAAAGTCAGGCACAGGATCTGGCCAAAAGGCCATAACCAGAAACACAGTAGAGCGATGGGAAGCAGCGTGCAGGCTGCCAATGGCCCCAAGGACCACCTTGCTTGGAACAGTGGTCGATTGTCCATAAGATACCTCTATTGCAAACAGGAATCGGAGCGCCTTGTGAGCGCTCTGTCACGGGTTTTCGAAGGTTTTCGACAACCGCTGTAACCATTTTGTCATCATTTTTTAGATAGCCAAAACCTATGAGCGATTTGCCTGATACCGATTTCACCCAACGTTTCATCTTCGACGAGCGCGATGTGCGCGGCGAGTGGGTGTCTCTCGATGACAGCTATGCCGCGGTGCTGGCGCGTCATGAATACCCACAGCCGGTGCAGGTGCTGCTCGGCGAACTGATGGCTGCCACCGCCTTGCTGGTGGGGGCGTTGAAGTTCGATGGCCTGCTGATTCTGCAGGCGCGCTCCGAAGGGCCGATCCCGCTGCTGATGGTGGAATGCTCGGGCGATCGCGACATCCGTGGCGTGGCGCGCTACGAGGCCGATCAGATCGCCGCTGATGCCACGCTGGCGCAGTTGATGCCCGAGGGCCACCTGACCCTGACCATCGACCCGGTCAAGGGCCAGCGCTACCAAGGTACAGTGGACCTCGACGGTGCCAACCTGTCGGAGTGCTTCACCAACTACTTCGTCCAGTCGCAACAGCTCAATACCCGCTTCTGGCTCAACGCCGAAAACGGCAAGGCCCGTGGCCTGCTGCTGCAGCAACTGCCGCGTGATCGCCAGCCTGACGACGAAGAGCGTGAAGACAGCTGGCAGCACGTGATCGCCTTGGCCAAGACCCTCAAGCCTGAAGAATGGGCCGAAGGTAACGAAACCCTGCTGCACCGCCTGTACCACGAAGATGCCGTGCGCCTGTTCGACATTCAGCCGTTGCGCTTCAATTGCAGCTGCTCGCGCGAACGCTCCGGTAATGCGCTCGTGAGCTTGGGCGAGCATGACGCCAAGGCACTGGTGCAAGAGTGCGGCGGCCAGGTGGAGATCGATTGCCAGTTCTGCAACGAGCGCTATTTCTTCGATGCAAGCGATGTGGCGCAACTGTTTGCCGGTGGCGGTACAGACACCGCCTCAGAAACTCGCCACTGAAACGTTTAATTGCAGGGGAATCTCCTGTCGAATTGCGCAAAAGCGCGGTTACGACAGGAGGGGCCTACTTTTTTTGGGCGTTTCTGGCATAATCCGGCCACTTTTTTCGCTGTAGTAGTTTTTTCAAGACAACTACAAAACGTTTGGAGCACTCGGCCTCGGGCCGGATGGGGTATCTCATGACGCAAGCCAACAACACCGTGTACACCGACCTGAGCGTCGATGAGCTGGTAAAAGAAGCGCTGCAACGCGGTGAAGGCGTACTAGCCGATACTGGCGCACTGGTCGTAGAGACTGGTCACCGTACTGGCCGTTCGCCGGCTGACCGTTTCATCGTCGAAGAACCTTCCACCCAGGACGCCATTTCCTGGGGCCCGATCAACCGCAAGTTCCCGGCCGACAAGTTCGATGCCCTGTGGGACCGCGTCGAGGCGTTCAACAACGCCCAGGATCACTTCGTTTCCTACGTTCACGTAGGGGCAGCCGCCGAGCACTACCTGCCGGTGAAGATGACCACCCAGACTGCCTGGCAGAACCTGTTCGGCCGTTGCCTGTTCATCAACCCGGAGCAGTTCAACCCGGCTGGCCGCGACCAGTGGCAGGTGCTCAACGTTGCCAACTTCGTGTGCGAGCCTGAGCGTGACGGCACCAATTCCGACGGTTGCGTGATCATCAACTTCGCCGCCAGGAAAGTGCTGATCGCTGGCATGCGTTACGCCGGCGAAATGAAGAAAGCCATGTTCTCGGTGCAGAACTTCCTGCTGCCGGCGGCCGACGTACTGCCAATGCACTGCGCGGCCAACATCGGCGAAGAAGGCGATGTAACCCTGTTCTTCGGCCTGTCCGGCACCGGCAAGACCACCCTGTCGGCCGACGAAAGCCGTTACCTGATCGGTGACGACGAGCACGGTTGGGGCGAAGGCGTTGTCTTCAACATGGAAGGCGGCTGCTACGCCAAGTGCATCGATCTGTCCGAGAAGAACGAGCCGGTCATCTGGAAAGCCATCAAGCACGGCGCTGTGCTGGAAAACGTCGTTCTCGACGGCAACAAGCACGCCGACTACACCGACGTCAGCCTGACCCAGAACAGCCGTGCAGCGTACCCGCTGGAGCACGTTGCCAAGCGTTCCGAAGCGAACCTGGGCGGCGAGCCTAACGCGGTCATCTTCCTGACCTGCGACCTGACCGGTGTTCTGCCTCCGGTTTCGATCCTGAACAACGAACAGGCGGCCTACCACTTCCTGTCCGGTTACACCGCGCTGGTTGGTTCTACCGAAATGGGTTCGGGCGGCGGCATCAAGTCGACCTTCTCCACCTGCTTCGGCGCACCGTTCTTCCCGCGTCCGGCTGGCGAGTACGCCGAGCTGCTGATCAAGCGTATCAATGGCTTCAACTCCAAGGTCTACCTGGTCAACACCGGCTGGACCGGCGGTGGCTACGGCGTTGGCAAGCGCTTCAGCATCCCGACCACCCGTGCGGTGATCGCTGCGATCCAGAGCGGCGCGCTGGTCGGTGCCGAAACCGAGCATCTGGACATCATCAACCTGGACGTGCCAAAAGTTGTCCCGGGTGTTGAAACCGAGTTGCTCAACCCGCGCACCAACTGGGCTGACAAAGCTGCCTACGACGAGGCCGCCAAAGGCCTGGCCAAGCTGTTCATCGAAAACTTCAAGAAGTTTGAAGTTTCCGACGCCATCAAGGCCGCTGGCCCGCAGCTGTAAGCTGAACCCAGCCGCAACAAGAAAGCCGCCCTCAGGGGCGGCTTTTTTGTATCTGGTGTTCAAGGCCATTGCTGTCGGGCGTGCAGAATGCGGATGATCTCGACACGGTTATCTACGACGCGGTAGATCATCACATAATTGGGCCTGACTACGATTTCCCTGGTTCCTGGGTATCTGCCCACCTTGTAGAGAACCGGATTCTGTGCTGCGCGCCTGGCTTTGTCCCCGAAGGTTTCGTCCAGCTCGATTGCCGCTGCAGGATTGTCCTGAGCGATATGGTCCATGATGCGCATGCGGTCTTTGAGCGCCATTTGGCGCCACATCAGCTGCATCAACGTATCTTGGCAGCCAGGGTGGCACGACGAGCAGCAAACAGTAGTTCGGCCTCCTCATCGTCCATCACTGGCGCTGTGTCATCCAGGCTCGCTATTACCTGCTCGTGGAACCACGCCTCATAGGCAGCTGCTTCATGGGCCCGCTTCAACGCCTGGGCGCGGTCAGGCCGTTGATAAGTAGTCATCTGCCCAGGATCGAAAGTGGATGCATCGACCACGAAATGGTCGATTCCCAGATCCAGCAGGTAAGTCACCAGAGTCTCAAGTTTCTTGAAAAGCCTGACGTTGCCGCTGCGCTGGGCGGTAAGCACATGTTCCTGATGGTTGATATCTACCTGAACCGCCCAGCCCCCTGGGTGACCTACGATATGCGTAGCGTTGATACGGCCTGATTCCGCCATGCGGCTCAGGTTGGCATGGTCGAGAAGATGAGTTGGCATGGGTGTATTTCTCGGCTTCATCGGGACTGACCATGCTATGCAATCTATAGTTGATTGCGACTATAGGCCTTCCGAACTTGTTGTGGGAAGCTTCCTGATCGATTGCAACCAACTGTGGATAACTCATGACCGAATCCCCTCAGCGCACTGCCTTCTCCCACTTCCACCCCATCCTCACTCGCCCTTCGGACAACGACGTCAACGGCCATATCGCCGGTGCTACCGTGCATGGCTTTTTCGAAACGGCTATCCAGGCCTTCCTTGTCGAACAGGCCGAGGTGGACCTGCGTGACGGCGAGCTGGCGGCATTCGTGGTCAGTTCGGCGGCGGATTTCTTCGCGCTGCCGGGCTTCCCCGACGTACTCGAAGTGGGCCTGGGGGTGACGCGCCTGGCGGGTAGTACGGTGGAGTACCGCCTGGCGCTGTTCCGCCCGGGCGAGCCGGAGGCGTGTGCGGCAGGTACGGTGGTTCAGGTGTTCATCGAACGGGCCAGTGGCCGTCCTGTGGTGTTGCCTGAGCCGCTGCAAATGATCCTGTCTGGCCTGGTACTGGAACAGCAGGCGTAAAAAAGCCCCGCCGAAAGGGGCGGGGCTTTTGCTGCCGGGGCGAGGCCCTCAGGCATCAGTCACGCCAGTGGCGCTTGTGCTTGCGGTGGCCGTAATGGCGACCACGGTCGTAGTGGCGACGATCGTCATAGTCGCGACGGTAGCGGCGATCATCATGGCGCTCGTCTTCGTCGGCCTTGTTGCCCATGTAGTTACCCAGGGCGCCACCGGCACCACCGCCGGCTGCTGCACCAATGTAGCTACCGGTGGTGCCGCCCACCGAGCGACCGACCACGTTACCGCCTGCAGCGCCCAGCGCGCCGCCAATAGCGGCCTCGCCACGCTGGCGCTTGTCGGCGCCCAGGGCACCGCCGGCTGCGCCACCCAGACCGGCACCAATGGCACCGCCCGTGCTACCACCGATGGAGTTGCCCACGACGGAGCCCAGTACCCCACCCAATGCGCCGCCAATGCCGGCCTCGGTATTGCCGCCTGCCATGGCAACGCCGCTGAGCAAGCTGAAAGACAACAACAAAATCGAGGAGTACTTCTTCATCAAGAGAGCCTCATAGGGATGACGAGGCGAATTTGAGGCTAAGCGGCGCGGCTGGCAACGGAAATCCGACGAGTAACACGAGTTGTACACAATTCGCTAAGTTACTGTATTTGCTGTGAAACTTTATCGATTTCCGGCTGTCTGAGACCTTTATGACAAAGCCCTGAACCGCCACGGAACAGGGCTTTTTCGTTTCTACAGGATACGCCCGTCGTCCCGTGCCCGCTCCAGTTTGATGGCAATGAACTTCGATGTCGGCGTATGGCTACCATCGCCAATGCTCTCCAGCGGCACCAGCGGGTTCACTTCGGGGTAGTACGCCGCTGCCTGCCCGGCGGGGATGTCGAAGGCCAGCAGGGTGAAGCCCTGCACCCGGCGCACATGCTCATCCCCCCACAGCGACACGATGTCGACCTTCTGCCCCGGCTGGAAGCCCAGGCGTATGATGTCGGCTTCGTTGGCGAACAGCACCTCGCGCTGGCCGCGCACGCCGCGGTAGCGGTCGTCCAGGCCGTAGATGGTGGTGTTGTACTGATCGTGAGAGCGCATCGACTGCATGATCAGGTCCGGCAGCTGGCCACTGGCGCGCACGCGCTCATCGAGCAACGAATCCGGCAGCAGGTTGGCCTTGAAGTTGGCGCGGCCGGTGCTGGTCTTCCATTCGCGACTGGCGGCGCTGTTACCCAGATAGAAGCCGCCTGGGTGTTGCAGGCGCTGGTTGAAACCGCTGAAGCCGGCGATGGTATCGCCGATCAGGTCGCGGATGCGGTCGTAGTCGGCCACCAGCCAGTGCCAGTCCACCGGTTGCTTGCCCAGGGTCGCGGCGGCGATGCCGGCAACCACTGCCGGTTCCGAGCGCATTTGCGTCGACAGTGGCTTCAGCTGGCCGTTGGAGGCGTGCACCATGCTGAACGAGTCTTCCACCGTCACCGCTTGTGGCCCGTCGGCCTGCAGGTCGATGTCGGTGCGGCCCAGGCACGGCAGGATCAGCGCCTGCTTGCCGTGCACCAGGTGGCTGCGGTTGAGCTTGGTGCTGATATGTACGGTCAGCTCGCAATTGCGCAGTGCCTGTGCGGTACGCTCGGTGTCCGGCGTGGCCTGTGCAAAATTACCCCCCAGGCCGATGAATACCTTGGCTCGGCCATCGAGCATGGCGTGAATCGCTTCGACGGTGTTGTGGCCGTTGTGCCGGGGCACGGGGAAGCCAAAACGCTTTTCGATGGCGTCAAGCAGGGCCACCGGCGGGCGCTCGTTGATGCCCATGGTGCGGTCGCCCTGCACGTTGCTGTGGCCACGCACCGGGCACAGGCCAGCGCCGGGTGCGCCGATGTTGCCGCGCAGCATCTGCAGGTTGACGATTTCCTGGATGGTCGGCACCGAATGGCGGTGCTGGGTGATGCCCATCGCCCAGCACATGATCACCCGCTTGCCGCGGCAGTACATGCGGGCGGCCAGCTCGATGTCGGCTAGGGCCAGGCCGGACTGCGCCTGGATGTGCTCCCACGGCGTGGCATCTACCACTGCCAGGTACTCGTCGACGCTATGGCCATGTTCGGCAATGAAAGCATGATCGAACACGGCCGGTTCGCCTTTGGCCTGGGCTTCGCGTTCCCATTGCAGGGCGAACTTGGCCATGCCGCGCAGCATCGCCATGTCGCCGCCCAGTGCCGGGCGGAAGAACGCGGTGTTGGTCGGCCGGTCACTGTTGGTCAGCATCTCCAGCGGGTTCTGCGGGTGCTGGAAACGCTCCAGGCCACGTTCCTTCAGCGGGTTTACGCACACCACCTGGGCGCCACGCTTCACCGCATCGCGCAGCGGGTCGAGCATGCGCGGGTGGTTGGTGCCGGGGTTCTGGCCCCAGACGAAAATTGTGTCGGCATGCTCGAAATCGTCGAAGGTGACGGTGCCCTTGCCAACCCCGACGCTTTGCCCGAGGGCCACGCCACTGGCCTCGTGGCACATGTTCGAACAGTCGGGGAAGTTGTTGGTGCCGTAGGCGCGCACGAATAACTGGTACAGGTACGCCGCTTCGTTGCTGGCGCGCCCCGAGGTATAGAACTCGGCCTGGTCAGGGTTGGCCAGCTTGTTCAGCTCGCGGGCGATCAGGGCGAACGCGGCATCCCAGCTGATTGGCAGGTACCGGTCGCTGGGCGCGTCGTAGACCATCGGTTCGGTCAGGCGCCCTTGGTACTCCAGCCAGTAGTCGCTCTGCTGCAGCAGCGAGGTGACGCTGTAACGGGCGAAGAAGGCGGCATCGACGCGGCGCTTGGTCGCCTCCCAGTTCACCGCCTTGGCGCCGTTTTCGCAGAACTTGACCATGCCGCTTTCCGGCGAATCACCCCAGGCGCAGCCCGGGCAGTCGAAGCCGCCGTTCTGGTTGGTCTTGAGCAGCGCGCGAATGTTCTTCAGCGCGTTGTCGCTGCCGACCCAGGCCTTGGCCACGCTGCGCAACGCCCCCCAGCCACCGGCGGGGCCGTGGTAGGGCTTGTAGCGAGGGGGGGAGGCTGGGGCGTTGTCCGGGAGGTGCTGGTAAGAGGTCACGGCTGTTACGACTCCGCCGCCGGGCTGTAGACCCGCGGTGCGCTGTGCTTGGGCAGATGGATGAGGTTGAGGTTGTGCTTGCGTGCCCATTGCAGGGCAAGGCCGGTGGGCGCCGACAGGCTGACCAGGGTCTGGATGCCGGCACGCAGTACTTTCTGGATCAGCTCCAGGCTGCAGCGGCTGGTGACGATGGCCAGGCCGCCCTGGCTGTCTATGCCTTGGCGCAGCAGGGCGCCGATCAGCTTGTCGAGGGCGTTGTGCCGGCCGATGTCTTCACGGCCGAGCAGCAGCTCGCCATGGCGGTCCATGAACAGTGCGGCATGCACAGCCCCGCAATGCTGGCCCAGCGGCTGGAAGGCATCGATGCGTTCACGCAGGCCAACCAGCCACTGGGGCGGGGGCAGGGGCGCGCCTGGCAGTTCGGGCAGGTCCGGTAGCGCCTGTTCAAGCGCTTCGACTCCGCACAGGCCGCAACCACTGGTGCCGGCCAGCTGGCGGCGCTGGTTTTTGAGGTTCCAGAACGCCCGGCTGGAAATTTCCAGGTCGGCATACATTGCCGAGCCGCTGCCGGAAAGCTTCAGGTCGTAGATTTCTGCGGTGCCTTCGACAATGCCGCTACCAACGCTGAAACCGACGGCGAAGTCTTCCAGGTCGGTGGGGCTGACCAGCATCACCGCCTGGTTGAGGCCGTTGTAGACAATGGCCAGGGCCACTTCTTCGGCCAGCGGGGTGCTGTCGCGTTGGGCGTCGCTGAGCTGGACGTAATCGTAGGTGTTGCTGGCGGCGGGCATGGACAAGGGCGATGATGCCGCGCAGACCGGAGGTTTGCTGTTCATCGGGGCGTTGAATACCGGCGGCTTTCTGATAGCACAAGCCTAGGCTTGCGGGCCGGCGGCGTCTAATCGCTAGGGTCTATGCCTTGATAGACCGTGTCGATTGGTCGCACAGGGGGCGGGAGTGGAAAAGCTGGCCTAGACTCGTGAGTCCGAGGTTTCGTCAACAAGGAGAGCGCAATGAGCCTGTTCAGTTTCGTGAAGGAAGCCGGCGAGAAGTTGATCGATCTGCTGACCCCTGGCAATGCCAATGCCGAGGAGCAGCTGAAAAAACACGTGCAAGACGTTGGCCTGGGCAACCCGAACATCACCGCCACTGTAGAGGGAGACACGATCACCCTCAAGGGTGAAGTGGCCAGCCAGGAAGAGAAGGAGAAGATCATCCTCGCAGCCGGCAACATCAATGGTGTAGCCAGCGTGGATGACCAGATCACCGTGACTGGGCCGGTTGTGAAGGCGGCCCGGTTCGTTACGGTGAAAAAGGGCGACACGCTATCGGCCATTTCAGTCGTGGTTTATGGCAACGCCAACCAGTACAACAAGATTTTCGAGGCCAACAAGCCGATGCTGTCGCACCCGGACAAGATCTATCCGGGGCAGGTGCTGCGTATTCCTGACTGATTTCTGAAACCTGTACCGGCCTCTTCGCGGGTGAACCCGCGAAGAGGGCCTCATAGGCCTACCAATAATTCCCGGTAATCCTCGACCGCCGCAAACTCTTCGGTATCCCGCGGCCCTGCCTTGCTATCCGGCTGGCGCACCGCCAGCAGGTGGCCCACCCCAAATCGCTGTGCACTGCGCAGTATCGCCAGCGTGTCATCGATAAACAGGCTGCGCCCCGGCTCAAAACCGATGTCCGCCTGCAAGGCATCCCAGAACTGCGGGCTTTCCTTCGGGTAGCCATAATCGTGCGAGCTGATCAGCCGTTCGAAGTACGGCGCCAGTTCCACCCGCTCCAGCTTCAGCGACAGCGAGTCGCGGTGCGCATTGGTGATCATCACCACGCGTTTGCCCGCCTTGCGGATTGCCGCCAGGAAGGTGTCGGCGTCTGGGCGCAGGGCGATCAGGTCGGCGATTTCCTGCTTCAGCTCCCGGATTGGCAGGCGCAGCTCGCGGCTCCAGAAATCCAGGCAATACCAGTTCAGCGTGCCGGCATTGCGCTCGAACAGTGGCTGCAGCTCCATTTCCGCCATGGTCCGGCTCACCCCGTGCAGCTCGGCATAGCGCTGGGGCAGGTGCTCCAGCCAGAAGCGGTTGTCGTAATGCAGGTCGAGCAGGGTGCCGTCCATGTCCAGCAGGACGGTATCGATGGCAGACCAGGGAATAACAGGCATGGGAAACTCTCGATCAGTCGGCTAGCCACGGTATAGTAACCCGTTCACGCCAAGGAGCCGCCCCATGCGCCAGAAACCCACCGTCCTCAGCCGCGAAATCGTCGCCAGCAGCCGCCTGTTCCGCGTCGAAGCCGTGCAATTGCGTTTCAGCAATGGCAATGAGCGTACCTACGAGCGTTTGGTGGGCCGGGGTAACGGCTACGGCGCGGTGATGATCGTGGCCATGCTCGACGCCGAGCATGCCGTGCTGGTGGAGGAATACTGCGGCGGCACCGATGAATACGAGCTGTCGTTGCCCAAGGGCCTGATCGAGCCGGGCGAGGATGTGCTGGCGGCAGCCGACCGGGAGCTCAAGGAAGAAGCCGGTTTTGGCGCACGCCAGCTGGAGCACCTGACCGAGCTGTCGCTGTCGCCGGGCTACATGAGCCAGAAGATCCAGGTAGTGCTGGCCACCGACCTGTACGAAGAGAGCCTGGAAGGCGATGAGCCAGAGCCGATGCGGGTCGACAAGGTCAACCTGCGCGAGTTGTCGGCATTGGCCATGCACCCACAGTTCACCGAGGGCCGCGCCCTGGCGGCGCTGTACCTGGCCCGTGACCTGATGATCCAGCGGGGGCTGCTGGAGCTATGAACGACCTGCAACTGATGCACGAAGTGGTCAAGCTGGCACTGACCGCAGGCGAGGCGATCCTGCCGTTCTGGCGTGCCGACGTGGCCGTGACCAACAAGGCCGACGATTCGCCGGTGACCGCCGCCGACCTGGCAGCGCACCGGGTGATTGCCGATGGCCTGCTGGCGCTGGCGCCGCACATTCCGGTGCTGTCCGAGGAAGACTGCAACATTCCGCTGGCCGAGCGTCAGGGCTGGAGCCGCTGGTGGCTGGTCGACCCGCTGGACGGCACCAAGGAGTTCATTGCCGGCAGCGAAGAGTTCACGGTCAACATCGCCCTGGTCGAAAACGGCGAGGTGGTGTTTGGCGTGGTGTCGATGCCCACCAATGGGCGCTGCTATTTTGGGGGGCGCGGCATGGGGGCCTGGCGTGCAGATGCCGGTGAGGCAGCCCAGCCGATCCAGGTACGCAACGCACCCGCGCAGGGCGAGCGTTTTACCGTGGTGGCCAGCCGCCGGCATTCCAGCCCGGAGCAGGAAGCGCTGTTGGCCGGCCTTGGGGCTGCGGTGGGTGAGCTGGAGCTGGCCAATATCGGCAGTTCGTTGAAGTTCTGCCTGCTGGCTGAGGGCAGCGCAGACTGCTATCCGCGCCTGGCGCCGACTTCGCAGTGGGACACCGCTGCGGCCCAGGGTGTGGTGGAGGGGGCCGGTGGCGAAGTGATCGGGCTGGATGGCTTGCCGTTTCGGTATCCGCCACGCGAGTCGCTGCTCAATCCGTATTTCCTGGCGTTGCCTGCCAATGCTGCATGGCGCCAGGCCTTCCTGAAGCTGATCTGACGGATTTAACCGTACCCTGTGGGAGCGGGCGAGCCCGCGAAGCAGGCACCGCGGTGCACGGCACCGGCTTCGCCGGTGTTCGCGGGCTTGCCCGCTCCCACAGGAATTGCGCCAGTCTTTGGGTTGTGTGCCAGGCAGTTGCTTCAAGCGGCTGTTGGGCTAGCGGTGCAGCACGTACTGGCCGCTGAATTTCACCGCAGGCTCGTCACTTCCGGCATTGCTCACGGTGGTTTCCAACGTCAACCGCGCCCGCCCACGGCGCTGGTACATGGCCAGGAATCGCTCCCAGGTCTTTTCGTCGGGCGGTGCACAACGCGCCACCGCCGCACCGGTAACCGGCAACGGATAACTGATCTGCCCTTCCTGGATGACGATATGCCCGTCATCGATCCCCAGCGCCCGCAGACGCAGGTGCAGCCAGCCCCAGCCCGCCAGCACGGCGGCGCAGTACAGGCTGCCGCCAAACATGGTGCTCTTGTGGTTGACGTTCGCCGCCAGCGGCAGTTGCAGGCGCAGGGTGTGCTGCTGCCAATCGATCACCTCCAGGCCCATTTCGCGGGTCAGGGGGATGTCGCTGTGCAGTACGGACTGCAGGTACTGGCTATCGGTGTTCATTAACGGTGGTCCTCTTGGTCGTCATGCCCGCCGCTGCCGCCGTCGAAGCTCAAGCTGTGCTTGCGCAGCTTGTCGTGCAGGGTCTTGCGGGGGATGCCCAGCGCCTCGGCCAGGCTGCGCATGGAGCTGTGTGGCTGGGCCAGTTCGGCCGCGATCAGCGAGCGTTCGAACTGCTCGACCTGCTCGCTGAGGTTGCCGCTCAGCACTGGCACAGCAGCTGCTGTCGCCGGCGGCGCCTGGCCGTCCAGGGCCAGCTCCAGGCCAAGGGCGAAACGCTCGGCGGCGTTTTGCAGCTCGCGCACGTTGCCTGGCCAGGGGTGGCGCAACAGCACGGCACGCTGCGCCGGCTGCAAGGTGTGCGGGGGTAGGCCATGGCGCTGGCTGGCGGCGTCGGCGAAGTGCTGGAACAGCACCAGGATGTCATCGCCGCGCTCGCGCAGCGGTGGAATACGCAGCGGCGCCACGTTCAGGCGGTAATACAGGTCGGCACGGAAGCGCCCTTGGTCGGCGGACTGGCGCAGGTCTTCCTTGGTCGCGGCAATGATGCGGATATCCAGCGGGATCAGCTGGTTGCCGCCGAGTCGCTCGACCACCCGTTCCTGCAACATGCGCAGCAGTTTTACCTGGACATCCAGGCTCATGCTCTCGATTTCGTCGAGGAACAGCGTGCCGCCGTTGGCGAACTCGAACTTGCCGATACGGCGTTTTTGCGCGCCGGTGAAGGCGCCTGGCTCATGGCCGAACAGCTCGCTTTCCACCACTGACTCTGCCAGCGCGCCGGCGTTGATCGCCACGAACGGGCCGTCGCGTCGGCTGGACAGGTCGTGCAGGGCGCGGGCCACCACCTCTTTGCCCGCGCCGGTTTCACCCAGTATCAGCACATCGGCGCGGGTGCCGGCCAGGGCACCGATCTGCTCGCGCAGGCGCAGCATGGACGGCGAGTGGCCGACCAGGCGGGTGGCCAGTTGCTGGCGGTCGCTCAGTGCCAGGCGCAGGCTGCGGTTGTCCAGCACCAGGCGGCGCAGGGCCAGGGCGCGGCGCACGCTGTCGAGCAGGGCGTCTGTGGCAAAGGGTTTTTCCAGGAAGTCATAAGCCCCGGCGCGCATCGCCTGCACCGCCAGCGGCACATCGCCATGGCCGGTAATCAGCAGCACCGGCAGCTCGCTGTCGCGGCCGTGCAGTTGCTCCAGCAGTTGCAGGCCATCGATACCGGGCATGCGGATGTCGCTGACCACCACACCGGGCCAATCGGCCTCGATACGCTCGGCCAGGCCTTGGGCATCGGCCAGGGCGACTACCTTGAGCCCGGCCAGGTCCAGGGTCTGGCTCAGCGCCTGGCGCAGGTGCGGGTCATCGTCCACCAGGATGACCTGGGCTTGGCTGTCGATCAGTGTCTCGGTGGTCATGCCGAGGAGTCCTCCGAATTGGGCAAAGTAGCGCCAGGCGCGGCCACGCGCAGCTGCAGGGTCAGCAGTGCGCCACCTTCCGGGTGGTTGGCCAGCAGCAGTTCACCGCCCAGGGCGCGCATCAGGCTTTCGCAGATGGCCAGGCCCAGGCCCAGGCCCTGGGTGCGGGTCTTGGTGGTGAAGAACGGCTCCTTGGCATGCTCCAGGGCCTGTCGACTGAAGCCGGGGCCGTTGTCGCGGATGTACAGGTAGACGCAGTCATCGCGCTGCTCGGCACTTAGCCACAAGCGGCGCGGGTTGGCCTTTTCGGTCAGGGCGTCGAGGGCATTGGCCAGCAGGTTGCCGAGCACCTGGCGCAGGCGGGTTTCACCGGCCTGTACCCACAAGGTCGCCTCCGGCAGGTCGCGGATCAGCTCAACGGCCATCGCCCGGCGGCGCTTGGCCAGCAGTGCCAGGGCATCGTCCAGGGCGGGCTGCAAGGCCACGCTTTCCGGGGCATGTCGGTCGCGGCGCGCGAAGGCGCGCAGGTGGGCGATGATCGAGGCCATGCGCCCGGTCAGCTCGCCGATCAGCTTGAGGTTGCCGCGGGCGTCATCGGTGCGTTGGTGGTCCAGCAGGATTTCGGCGTTTTCCGCGTAGCTGCGGATGGCCGCCAGCGGCTGGTTCAGCTCGTGGCTGATGCTGGCCGACATGGTGCCGAGTACCGACAGCTTGCCCGCCTGCACCAGTTCGTCCTGGGCGCGCACTGCTTCTTGCTGGGCGTTTTCACGTTCCAGCACGGCATTTTTCAACCGTGTGTTCAGGCCTTCAAGGTCGGCGGTACGTTGGGCCACACGCTTTTCCAGCTCTTGGCGGCCACGGGCTTCGAAGTCGATGCGGTCGATGTAGTGGCGCCGCCGTTGCATCACCAGGCCGGCCAGCAGCATCAGTACCAGCAGCGTACCGGCACCGATGGCCATCACCGTTTGCACCGAGCGATCGACCAGCATGCGCGGCGCGAGGATGCTGACCTGCCAGCCGGTTTCCTTGATGTCGCGGGTCTGGGTGATCCAGGCGTCCGGGTTGAGCACCAGCGGTTGCGGGGCCTGGGTCGGGTAGGGCTGGATGGCGATGATGGCCTGGCGCTCGGCCTCGGTCAGCGTGCGGGTGGAGCGGAAGCGCCAGTCGGGCCGCGACGTCAGGATGACCACACCATTGTGGTCGGTCAGCAGCAACTGCTCGGGGGTGCGGCCCCAGAGGGTTTCGGTGTGGTCGAGGTCGACCTTGACCACCAGCACGCCGACGATGCGCTCGCGGTCCCGCACAGCTGCGGCAAAGAAGTAGCCGCGCTTGGCCGAGGTAGTGCCCTGGCCGAAGAACCGGCCCAGGTGGCCGGCCATGGCTTCGTTGAAGTAGGGGCGGAAGGCGAAGTTGCGACCGACGAAGCTGTCGCGCTTGTCCCAGTTGGACGCGGCCAGTGTGTTGCCGCTGACGTCCATCAGGTACATCACCTCGGCACCGGTCTGCTGCACGATGTCCTTGAGCAGGCGGTTGGCGTTGGTCACCGCTTCCAGGCGGAACGGGTCGGCCAGCACGCCACGCAGCGCCGGCAGGTCACCGAGGATCTGCGGCAAGGTTTCGTAGCGGTGCAGGGTGCCGAGCAGGTTGGCGACGTACAGGTCGAGGGTCTGGCGGTTCTGCGAGGCGAGCTCTTCCTGGTAGTAGCGTTCGGCCAGGTGATGCAGGGGCCACAACAACGGGGCCAGGCACAGGGCCAACAAGGCCAGGCTGCGCCAGCGGGGACGGCGTGGGGGCGTGGGTTTTGCAATCATCACGTAAATGCGCCAGAAAAGTCTGGCGCAATTATGCGCTAGTTAAGGCAGCAGTTCCGCCTCTGCCAGTGGCAGGCCGAGCTTGTCCTTGTCCGACAGCACCGGTGGTTGCTGCAACCCCCAGTCGATGGCCAGTTGCGGGTCGTCCCAGCGGATGCAGCGGTCGGCGCCGGGGTTGTAGTAATCGGTGGTCTTGTAGAGGAACTCGGCCGATTCGCTCATCACCGCAAAACCGTGGGCGAAACCGGGAGGTACCCATAGCTGGCGGTGGTTGTCGGCCGAGAGGTGCACGGCGACCCATTGGCCAAAGGTTGGCGAGCTTTTGCGCACGTCCACGGCGACATCGCGGATTTCCCCGTGTACCACCCGCACCAGCTTGCCTTGGGTGTTCTCGACCTGATAGTGCAGCCCGCGCAGTACACCCTTGATGGAGCGAGAGTGGTTGTCCTGCACGAACTCGGTGCGCACGCCAGTTTGCCGCGCGAACTCACGCGCGTTGAATGCTTCGAAGAAAAAACCACGGCTGTCACCGAAGACCTTCGGCTCGATGATCAGTACTTCAGGGATTGCGGTAGGGATGATGTTCATAGTGGCTCGCTGGCCCGTTGCCCAAGTATTGACCCTAGTCGGCCCCGCTGGAATTTTCCGCATGCCGATGCAACAGGATGCATAAGGTGTGGCTATGGTAGACGTCAGACCGGTAGCGGCACCAGGCACGGCTTTCAATGGTTCGATTGTTATCGATCTAATTGCGCATAGTTCGCGAGTCATTCCCGACTGCCGGGCTTCAAATATCGATATATATCGGTTATAAATTGACAAACGCCCCAGCACACTCCGGCTCAGGGCCATCATAGAGGTCACCCATGAAAACCCTCAACTCCACGCCCCGTGCCGATGGTTTCCACATGCCCGCCGAGTGGGCCCCGCAAACCCAGGTGTGGATGGTCTGGCCGGAGCGCCCGGACAACTGGCGCCTGGGCGGCAAGCCGGCACAGGCTGCGCATGTGACCCTGGCCAAGGCCATTGCCCGCTTCGAACCTGTCACCGTCGCGGCCTCCGCCGGCCAGTACGAAAATGCCCGTCGCCAACTCGACCAGCCGAACATTCGCGTGGTCGAAATCAGCAACGACGACGCCTGGGTGCGTGATACCGGCCCAACCTTCGTCATCAACGACCAAGGTGAAGTGCGTGGCGTGGACTGGGGCTTCAATGCCTGGGGCGGCTTCGACGGCGGCCTGTATGCGCCGTGGAACCGCGACGAGGAACTGGCCGCCAAGGTGCTGGAAATGGAGCGCTGCCAGCGCTACCAAACCGAAGGCTTCGTACTTGAAGGCGGTTCGATCCACGTGGACGGTGAGGGCACCGTGATCACCACCGAGGAATGCCTGCTCAACCGTAACCGCAACCCGCACCTGAACCGCGAGCAGATCGAAGCCGTGCTGCGTGACCAACTGGCGGTCGACACCGTGGTGTGGCTGCCGGATGGCCTGTACAACGACGAAACCGACGGCCACGTCGACAACTTCTGCTGTTACGTGCGCCCGGGTGAAGTGTTACTGGCCTGGACCGATGATTCGAACGACCCCAACTATGCGCGCTGCCACGCGGCCATGGAGGTGTTGAAGAACACCCGCGATGCCAAGGGCCGCGAGTTCATCGTGCACAAGATGCCGATCCCAGGCCCGCTGTTTGCCACCGCTGAAGAGTGTGCCGGTGTCGATCAGGTGGCCGGCAGCCAGGAGCGAGACCCGTCGGTGCGCCTTGCCGGTTCGTACGTGAACTTCCTGATCGTCAACGGCGGCATCATTGCGCCAAGCTTCGACGACCCGGCAGATGCCGAAGCCAGAGCGATCCTGGCAAAGATCTTCCCTGACCACGAAGTAGTGATGATCCCTGGCCGCGAATTGTTGCTGGGTGGCGGCAACATCCACTGCCTGACTCAGCAGCAGCCGGCGCCGGTCAAGCGTTGAGCCCAGCGTGAATTAAAAAAAGGCCCGTCATTTGACGGGCTTTTTTTCTGGCGACACCCGGCGCCCAGGCTGGCATAGGTTTTGTATTGTTTTTCAATCAGATAGCTCGGCCGGGCCGCGCTCTCGGATCTGTAACATTACCTACGTAAATTAGCCGCTCACGGGCCAGGGAGTACGTGTAGACATGAACGCAGCAAGTGAGTCGGCTTTGCGCCCATCGGCAGTGAATCACCAGTCGCTCAAGGTTGTGGCGAAGTGGTTGAAACACCATGGAAGCATCAGGGTCAGGACGACCGACCCACGACGTCTGCTTGCCGGGCGGTACCCTCAAGGGCTGATCAGCGAAGCAGAGATGCAGGCGCTGATGGCGGTGTGGCACTGATCGGATCGGTATTACTTGTACCGGCCTCTTCGCGGGCATGCCCGCTCCCACAGAGTCACCACATGGCTCGAAACCTGTGAAACACCTGTGGGAGCGGGCGCGCCCGCGAAGAGGCCAGTACAGTCAACAACGATCAGAAGCTGTAGCTACCCGTCACCACCAGGCTACGCGGGTCCCCCACCTGAATCTGCGCCGCACTGGTCGCCGAGCTGTAGTAGGTCTTGTCGGCAATGTTGCTCAACGCCGCCCGCACATCCCAGTCATGGGTGCGGTACCCCGCCAGCGCATCCCAACGGCCATACCCTGGCAACACCGTGGTGTTCTGGTTGTCCGCATAACGCTCACCTACCAGCGTAACGCCGGTTTCGGCGTACCAGCCCAGCTCTGGTTTCCAGGTCACGAACAGGCTGGCGTTGCGCTTGGCCACATCGTTGATGCGGTTGCCTTCCTGGCCGTTGTTGTCCTTGACGATGATCGCATCCTGCAGGCCGATGCCGCCGCGTACATACCAGTTGCCGACGATATTGCCGGTGGCCGTCAACTCGATGCCGCGCGAACGCTGCAAGCCGCTGAGCAAGATGTTATTCGGGTTTTCCGGATCACGGGTGCGGCGGTTGTACAGTTCCAGCTCGTAGATGGCCAGGGTGGTGGTCAGGCGCTGGTCGAGCCAATCGCTTTTCACCCCGATTTCTTTCTGCCGGGTCTCTTCCGGCTTGGCGTCGTTGCCGTTGCCCGGTGCATCCGGGGTGATGCCGATCAAGCCGCCGCCCACCGGCGAGAAGGTCTTGCTCCACGAGGCGTAGAACGAATGATCCCGCCATGGCGTGTAGACCACGCCCAGGCGCGGGCTGGTGCTGTTACTGTCCTGCGGTTCGCGCACGCCATCTTTGTTGGTGGTTTCCACGTCGAACTGGTCGAAGCGAACGCCAGCCAGGATTTGCCATTGATCGTTCAGGCGGATCTGGTCTTGCAGGTAAAGGCCGCGGCTATCGACCACAGTGTGGTTGTTACTCGACAGCGCCAGTGTGCCATTGTGCTGCTGGTTGCTACCGGGTTTGCCCAAGCCCGGGAGCGGCTGGCTACCAGCGGTATACAGCACAGGGTCACGCTTCTGGTTGCCGAACTCCAGGCCCAGCAGCAGCTTGTGCTCCAGGCCCAGGGTGTCGAAGTCGCCCTCGGCCTCCAGGTTGTTGAACAGGTTGCGGGTGTTCAGGTCCTGCTGCCAGCGCTGGCGGGTCAGGACATTGGTGCTGGCGTTGTAGCCCGTGACGTAGGTGTTGTCGAACTCGCTGTCGAGCTTGAACAGGCCCAGGGTATGGCGCAGCTGCCAGGTTTCGTTCAGCTGGTAATTCAGGCGTGAGCGCAGGGACTGGGCGCGATCATCGATGTAGTCGCGCTGGTCGCCGTAGGTGGTGCCGCGGCTGACGTCGGCCGGGCGGCCATTCACCCCGGGGATGCCCCGGTCGGGCGTACGGTTGTAGCGGCTGTATTCGTACTGCACCAGCCAGTTGAGGTCGGGGGTGATTTGCCAGCTGACCGACGGGGCGAACAGCTGGCGGCTGCCGTCGATACCCTCGCGGAAGCTGTTGTTGTCCTGGTTGCCCATGTTCAGGCGCAGGCTGACAGTGTCGCTGGGGTCGGCGCTGAGGTCGGCATACAGGCTGCGCAGGTCTTCGCTGCCGGCCTGTGCTTCGATGCTCGAGCGGCGCCCCTGCTCCGGAGCCTTGCTGACCCGGTTGACGATGCCGCCCTGGCTGCCACGGCCATACAGCACCGCCGCTGGCCCCTTCAGCACCTCGACCCGCTCGATGTTGTGCAGGTCGCGGATGTACTGGCTGTCGTCGCGAATGCCGTCCAGGTAGAAGTCGTTGCTGGCCTCGAAGCCGCGGATGCGCACGCTGTCAAAGCGGGTGTCGGCGCCGCTGCTTACGTTGGGGATCCCCTCCAGCGCCTTGCCCAGGGTGTTGTTGCCGTAGTCCAGCACATTGGCGGTTTTCACCGTGTCGATGGCCTGTGGCACATAGCGTACCGGCGTCGAGGTGCGGGTGGCGGTGCTCACCTCCTTGACGCGCGGGTTGTCCTTCTCACGCTCGCTGTCGGCGGTAACCGACGACTCTGGCAGCGTGGTGGTGGCGGCACTGGCCAGGCCGGCGCTGAACAGCAGCGACAGGCCAAGCGTCAAGGGGGAAAGGCGGCAAGGTACAAGCATGGACACATCCGGACCGGGCAGGTGAAAAATAAGGCGCGAATGGTAATGCTTGCTATTTGCTCTTGCTTGGGTATTTGTAAAGGGTTGTCTTTACATATGTGTCTCTTTGTAACAGCCTCTGCCGCCACGGTTTGCCTGCTCTCGGGAAATTGTCCGTTCGATCAAAAGGTAATTTCCCACACGAGATAAATTGCCCACTGATAGCGCAAACCTGCATGGAAATGCACCAGCTCTGCCGATAATTTTGGTTATATCAACCTGCATTTCACGACTTTTTGACATTTGTAATCGCACACGGCTAGGATTCGGCCAACGCCTGCTGGCCATTATCTTGGCCATGCTGCTGCCGAGGGCTGCCGTGGACTTACCGGCTGGCCCACCAGGCGGGATCCGCATAGCGTCGAACCTACGAAGGGGCGTTGGTTCCTGGCGTCATAGTGCAGAGCGTTTTTGATTAAGAAATAAGGAAAACAACATGTTGAAAACCAGGATCAGCCTGGTCGCCTTGGCGATGATCGCCGCGACCCAGGCACAGGCCAATGACCAGGCCGACAGCAAGGGCTTCATCGAGGACAGCCACGCCAACGTCCTTCTGCGCAACGCCTACATCAACCGTGACAAGAAGCACGGCACCGACGACCAGATCGAATGGGGCCAGGCGTTCATCGCCAACTTCTCCTCCGGCTTCACCCAGGGCACCGTGGGCGTCGGCGTCGACGCATTCGGCCTGTACGCCGTCCGCCTTGATGGCGGCAAAGGCCACAACGGTGGCGGCGGCGTCGACTTCTTCAAGCCGCACGAAACCACCAATGCCGAAGGCAACGCCAGCTCGCCGCACAACCTGGCCCGTGGTGGCGCAGCAGTAAAATTCCGCATTTCCAACACCGTGCTGAAGTACGGTGACCAGATGCCAGCTCTGCCAGTGCTGCAGTACGACGACGCGCGTCTGCTGCCAGAAAGCTTCACCGGTACCCTGATCACCTCGAAAGAGATCGAGGGCCTGGAACTGAACGCCGGCCGCTTCACCCAGGAAGCGCGCAAAAGCGCCGAGCGCCGTGACGGTGGCGGCCTGAAGTCGATCAACGTCTTCGGTGGTAGCTACAAGTTCACCGACAACTTCACCGCTTCGCTGTACACCGCAGACAACGAAGACGTGATGAAGAAGCACTACCTGGGCTTGAACTACGTCTTCCCGATCGCCAGCGACCAGTCCCTGACCCTGGACTTCAACGGCTACAAGTCGGACATCGACAGCAAGTACGTACAAGCCGCTGGCCTGAATGGCGACTCCAACACCATCTGGAGCCTGGCAGCCACTTACGCGTACGGTGCGCACTCGTTCACCCTCGCGCATCAGCGCAGCACCGGCAGCACCGGTTACAACTATGGCTTCTACCAGAACGCCGGTGGCGTGGGTGACGGTGGTTCGACCATCTACCTGGCCAACTCGTACTGGTCCGACTTCAACGCCGAAGACGAGCGCTCCTGGCAGCTGGGCTACGGCCTGGACTTCGGTGCCTACGGCATTCCGGGCCTGACCTACAAGCTGGCCTACGTGGTAGGTGACAACATCAACACCCGTAACGTCGCCAACCCGCAGGGCTTCGGCGAAGGTAAAGAGCGCGAGATCTTCAACCAGATCCGTTACGTGGTGCAGGACGGCCCGGCCAAGGACCTTTCCATCAAGCTGCGTAGCTCGTTCCTGCGTACCAACAACGCTGTGCAGCAGAACGGTTACAACGACGACGGCAACGAAGTCCGCGTATTCGTCGAGTACCCGATCAGCATCTTCTGATCCGCAGTTGTTTGCTTGAAAGCTGGGGCTGCGGTGCAGCCCCAGTCTTGTTTATCATGCGGGTTCAGTCTCTTCGTGGCGCAGTCTTGATGCCACAACTCGTGTTGCAGTGTCCCCCGTCTCCGGCGCAAAACTGTCGCTACGCGCCATCCGCCACATCCGCGCATAAAACTCGCTTTCAATCGAGCCACTGAGCAGTTCGCCTGGCTTGAGGAACGTGTGCAGGTCCGAGAACAGCCCGATTTCGCTGGGGCTGATACGCCGTGCCAGGTGCTTGGGCTTAAGCTCCGAAGGGTGCTCCAGGCCCGCAGCAGCCAGCATTTCGGCCAGTGCGTGCAGCGTGTTGCGGTGGAAGCTGGCCACCCGCTCGGCTTTGTCTGGCACCACCAGGGCGCGCTGGCGCAGTGGGTCTTGCGTGGCCACGCCGGTCGGGCATTTGTTGGTGTGGCAGCTTTGCGACTGGATGCAGCCAATGGCGAACATGAAGCCGCGTGCCGAGTTGACCCAGTCAGCGCCGATGGCCAGTACGCTGGCGATGTCGAAGGCACTGACGATCTTGCCCGCAGCGCCAATGCGAATGCTGGAGCGCAGGTTCAGGCCGACCAGGGTGTTGTGCACGAACATCAGGCCTTCGCGCATGGGCACACCCATGTTGTCGCTGAACTCGCGAGGTGCCGCGCCGGTACCGCCTTCCTTGCCATCGACAACGATGAAGTCCGGGGTGATGCCGGTGGCCAGCATGGCCTTGGCAATGCCCATGAACTCCCACGGGTGGCCCAAGCAGAACTTGAAGCCTACGGGCTTGCCACCCGACAGCTCGCGCAGGCTGGCCACGAATTGCAGCAACCCGGCTGGCGTGCGGAAGGCACTGTGCGCGGCCGGGGAGATGCAGTCTTCACCTGCGCGCACGCCACGGGTCTCGGCAATTTCGGCGCTGACCTTGTGCCCTGGCAGGATACCGCCGTGGCCTGGCTTGGCGCCTTGGCTGAGCTTGATCTCGATCATCTTCACCTGCGGCGAGCGGGCCTGTTCGGCGAAGCGGTGAGGGTCGAAACGACCGTCCTCGGTACGGCAGCCGAAGTAGCCACTGCCGATTTCCCAGATCAGGTCACCGCCATGTTCGCGGTGGTAGGGGCTGATGCTGCCTTCACCCGTGTCATGGGCAAAACGGCCCATGCGCGCACCGCGGTTTAGCGCGGCGATGGCATTGGCGCTGAGGGCGCCAAAGCTCATGGCGGAGATGTTGAAGATCGAGGCCGAGTAGGGCAGGCGGCATTGCGGCCCGCCAATGGCGATGCGGAACGAGGCCGGGTCTGGCGTGGCCACTGGCAGCATCGAATGGCTGATGAATTCGAAACCGGGTTTGTAGGCATCGTTCAGGGTACCGAAGGCTTTCTCGGCGCTTTCGTTCTTGGCGCGTGCGTAAACGAGCGAGCGCTGCGAGCGGGAGAACGGCAGCTTGTCGTCGTCACCCTCGATCAGGTACTGGCGGATTTCCGGGCGGATGGTTTCGATCAGGTAGCGGATATTGCCCAGGATCGGGTAGTTGCGGCGCACGGCGTGGTGGCTCTGGCGCAGGTCGTTGAGCCCGACGAGGCTGAGCAGGGCAGTGATCAGTGTGATTGGCCAGAGCCAGGCATGTTGGGGCAGCAGCGGCAGGCTGGCAAAGGTGAACAACAGGCAGATGACGAGGCAGGCGTAGCGGCTGGGCAGAGAGTGATTCATGGGTCCATCGCAGGCAGGATGACCGGGCATAGGATAGGCAAAGGCGGGGAGGGGAAAACCTGGGTAATCGGTAAAAGACTGTTACCTGATTGCGCAGTCCCACAGAAAAATAGCGTTAGCCAGGCAGCAGTATGCTGACCCGCAACCCACCGCCCTCGCGGTTCGCCACCATCAGCTCACCGCCATGGCTGTTGGCAATCCGCTGGGCAATGCTCAACCCCAGCCCGTAGCCGCCGGATGCCTGGTTACGCGAGCCTTCACCGCGCACGAACGGGTCGGTGATGGTTGTCAGCAGGCCCGGCGCAATCCCAGGGCCGCGGTCGTCGATGTGGATGAACACCCCATCGACAGCCCGTTCCAGTGTGACCGAGATGTCCTTCGCGTAGCGCAACGCATTGACCAACAAGTTTTGCAGGCAGCGTTGCAGCAACAGGGCATCCACCTGCGAACACCCCACCTTGCCATGCACCGGCAGCGCTTCTTCGGCGCTGGCCAACTCGGCGCATTGGCGTGCCACCAGCCTGTCCAGGTCCACCTGCTGCAAATTCAACTGCTCGCCTGCGCGCAGGTAATCGAGTACCTGGCCGATCATGTCGTCCATCTGGGTAATGTTCTGTCGCAGGCGCTGGCGATGTTCGTCGTCCGGTAGCCGCTCCAGGCGCAGGCGCATGCGGGTCAGCGGGGTGCGCAGGTCGTGGGACACGGCGGCCAGGAAGTAGGCCTTGTCATTGACCATGGCAATCAGCCGCTGCTGCATGGCGTTGAACGCCTGGGCCGCCTGGCGCACTTCTTCCGGGCCATCCAGCGCCAGGGGAGGCTGCTCGAGGTTGCCGCCCAGGCCGCGCGCTGCGTCGGCCAGGCGCCGCAACGGGCGCAGGCACAGGCGCACGGCAATCAGGCACACCAGCAATACCGCGACAATCCGCAGCGCATACACCCGCAACAGGTAGTCGCTGATCAGCACCCAGGCCGATTCGCCACTCCAGCCCTGCAGTTCCTGGCCCTCGATGGTCAGCCAGTGGCCGTCGGCCAACGGCACCGCGAACTGCACATGCGCCTGGGCCGTGCGCAGGCCGAACAGGCTGCGCCAGACAATCGGCTGGCCCAGCTCATCGGTCAGCCGCACCTTCAGCAGGCGCACGTCCTGGGCATGCCCCAGTTCGTACCTGAGGGCCTGCTGCAGCAACAGCTCGACGCGCCTGCGCCCTCGGCGCTCGTCATGTTCAGGTGTGGGTAGCGTTTCGGCGCAGCGCAACTGATAGTGGGCGGGCACCTTCAGCGCGCCGGCGTGGCAACTGGCCTGGGCGATCAGGGGCGCACTGCGCGCGGCGATCAGGCGAATGGGCGCCTCGAGTACCTGGGCGAAACGCACATCGAACCAGATGCTGCTCGACATCAACTGGATCACCAGCGTGCCGCTGATCATGATCAGCAGCAGCTGGCCAAACAAGGTGCGCGGCCACAGCCGGCGAAGCCAGCGCATGTCAGGCATCGGCCGCGAGGTTGGCGATACTCAGCAGGTAGCCTTCGTTGCGGATGGTGAGAATTTGCGCAGCCCCCGCCGGCGCACGGCGTAGTTGCTGGCGCAGGCGGCTGACGCACATGTCCACCGAACGGTCGTCGGGCAGGTGGTCGCGGCCAAACGCGCTGCGGGTCAGCTGGTCGCGGGAGACCACCCGGTTGTTGGCTTCCAGCAGTTCGCGCAGCACGCGATAGTCGGAGCGCGGCAGGGTCAGGGTTTCGCCATCGGGGCGGGTGAGCAGACGCTTGACGTGTTCAAGGCGAAAGCCTGCGAACAGCTGGGCGTCCGCCACGGCGGACTCTTCCGCGGGAGTGTCCAGGCGTTGCGGGCGACGCAGCACGGCCTTGATCCGGGCGATCAGCTCGCGCGGCTCGAAGGGTTTGGCCAGGTAGTCGTCGGCACCCACTTCCAGGCCGATGATGCGGTCCAGCGTGCTTCCCTTGGCCGACAGCATGATTACTGCCAACCCCGGGGTCGCTTGCAACTGGCGGCACAGGCTAAGGCCATCTTCGCCGGGCAGCATCAGGTCGAGCACCACCAGGTCCACCTTGTGCCGGGCCAGCTGTTCGCGCATCTGTTCACCGTCTGCTGCGGCTAGCACGTTGTAGCCGGCATCGGTCAGGTAATCACAAAGAAGTTCGCGGATTTCGTCGTCATCGTCGACAACCAGCAAGGTCGTGGTCATGCGGAAAAACACCTGTTCGGTGAGGGCCGGTGGCGCTCGTTACGTTCAATTACATCCCCGTACATGTCGGGTCTGGAGCCGGGAGGGCCGATCCCTAGAATCCTAACAAAAAATCATCTGCAAATACGAAGCCTTCCCAAATGAATCCCAAGCGCATCCCGAAAGTGTTCACCCCCATCAGCCAAAGCGGCAATCGCCTCAAGCCGTTGGCGTTCTTCGTTGCCGTCGCCATCAGTGGCGGGGCCATGGCTGCCGATGGCAAACCTCTGGAGCTGGACGCCACGCAGATCGAAGACAGCGCTCTGCTGCCGGCCGACGATGCTGGCCAGCTAGGCTACACGGTCGAGAGCACCCGTAGCTCCACCGGCCTGGCGCTGACGCCACGCCAGACGCCGCAATCGGTCACCACCATTACCCGCCAGCAGATGGATGACCGCGACATCCACACCATCGAGCAGGCGCTGGAAACCACGCCAGGCGTAACGGCCAACAAGTCCGAGGTAGGTGGGCGTACCGACTACCGTGCCCGGGGCTATTCGATCAGCAACTGGAAGGTCGACGGCCTGCAGACCCAGGGCGGTTCGGACTTCAGCGGCAGTGGCAACGCACTGAATATGGACCTGTACGAACGCATCGACATCGTGCGCGGCGCCAACGGCCTGCTGGGCGGCACCGGCGACCCCTCGGCCACCGTCAACCTGATCCGCAAGGCACCGACCAAGACATTCGGCGGCAGCGCCTACGCCACGTACGGCAGCTGGGACAAGCGTCGCCTGGGTGCGGACCTGAATCTGCCCCTGTCCGCGGATGGCCGCCTGCGCTCGCGCTTCGTGATGACCCAGCAGGACGCCAACTCGTTCCGTGACAACCAGTCCGAACGCTCCCGCGCCGCGCTGGCCAATTTCGAGTTCGACCTGGACGACGCCACCACCCTGGGCGCCGGTTACCAGTATGAGTACAACAAGGTTGTCGGCGGCGGCTGGGGCGCGAACATCCCCATCTGGTACCGCGACGGTAGCAAGACCGATTTGCCGCGCAGCACCAACGTGGTGCCCAGCTGGAGCTTTGGCGAGTACACCACCCGTACCGCGTTCGGCTCTCTGGAGCACCGCTTCGACAACGACTGGACACTGGACCTGAAAGCAGCCCAGGCGACTACCGAAGCCTTGAACCACCGGGGCCTTGCCAAGGTGAACTCGGCTGGGCGCGGCAGCTTCGGCGGCTATTGGGACCAGGACGGCAGCGGCGCGGTGCTGAACGGTTTGCACAGCTCCAGCGACACCACCCAGCAGTCGGCGCAGATCGACCTCTCCGGCCCCTTCCAGCTGTTTGGCCGCACCCACCAGGCCATGGTCGGCTACAACGACAGCCGCACCGTTGGCTGGTCGCCCCAGTACACCTGCACCATGGTCGGCGACGGCATGGCCAGCGCGCCTGCACTGGGTTGCCAGTTCCGCGCCAATAACGGCTTCCCGGTCACGGACTGGCACAATGGCGTGGATGACGACTACGACCTCATCGCCTCGCGCACCGGCCTTCACAGCAAGACCACCACCCGCCTGCAGGGCATGTACGCCGCCACCCGCCTGAGCATCACCGACCCGCTATCGGTAATCGTTGGCGTGCGCACCAGCAACTATTCTTCGGTGACCCGCAGCGTGGCCGGCGAGCGCAGCAGCCAGGAAGAAAACGGCATTGTCACCCCCTACCTGGGCGCGGTGTATGACCTCAACGACAATTACTCGTTGTATGCCAGCTACACCGATATCTTCACCCCGCAAACCTCTGAAACCAGCAGCGGCAGCAAGGTCGAGCCGATTCGTGGGCAAAGCTACGAAACAGGTATCAAGGGTGAATGGTTCGATGGCCGCCTGAACGCCTCGGCGGCGTACTTCCGCACCAAGCAGGAAAACAAGGCCGTGCTGGACGGCGACCTGACCACACCGACCGGGGCCAGCGCCTACAAGGCGGGCTCTGGCGTGGAAACCGACGGTATCGACCTGGAAGTGGCAGGCGCGCTGACGCCCAACTGGAACGTGTATGCCGGCTACACCTACCTGCACTTCCGTCGCGTCGACAGCGATGGCCGCAGCGACCCGTCGCACCTGTTCAAGGCCTCCACCACCTACCGCCTGAGCGGCCCGCTCGACCGCCTGACCCTGGGCGCCGGCGTGACTGCGCAGACCAACATCCGCGCCATCTCCAGCCCGGCTGGCCAGCCCACGAACGGTGTGAGCAATGGTGCCACTGACGTGAACTGGTCCGGTTATGCCATCTGGAATGCCATGGCCAAGTACCAGCTGACCGATGAAACCAGCGTCAGCCTCAACGCCAACAACCTGTTCGACAAGCACTACTACACCCAGTACGGGTTCTATGCCGGGGCCATCTACGGCGACCCGCGTAACCTGTCGTTGACGGTAAGTACCGCGTTCTGACCAACCGTGCCCACAGGTCTGCGCGCGGTCGCTGTGGGAGCGGCTTTAGCCGCGAACACCGGCGAAGCCGGTGCCATGCACCGCGTTGGACTCTTCGCGGGCACGCCCGCTCCCACAGGTACCGCGCAGACTTCAGGTCTATGCAGTATCTGTCGGGGCAACTGAATTGCAAAAAATCTGAAAGCGAGCGCGATCACTGTGGGAGCGGGCTCGCCCGCGAACACGGGCGAAGCCCGTGCCATCCACCACGGTGTCGGTTTCGGGGTGTGCCCGCTCCCAAGCGGCCCTTTCTCAGGTGGGCTCTGCCGCGTGCCCTGCATCAGCTGGCTTCTCCAAATGGCCCTCGAAGCTATCCCAATCTTCGCCAAACAGCTCCACCGGATGCATGGTCCGGTCTGCGCCATTGCCACAGGCTAGCGCCTTGGCCGGGCAGTACAGGTCGCAACCCCAGCAGATACGCTCGGGGTGGCGAGGGTTTGTGGGAAATCTCTTGGCCATGCTCATCCTCCCTCAGGGCTACTTGGCCTGAACGTAAACCCCTGGCCCAGCCCCTCGGTTGACCGACATCAATCCATTGGCGGTTGCGAAGTCATCGCGCATCCAGATATCTATTTGACAGATATCTGGATCACAGACAATTTCCACCTTATGTTGGGGCGCCGCGACAACACAATGCGGGTCAAGAAAAACGAATGCCGCCACATCGCGTGTCTCAATGCGCGAACGGGCACTCTGTACATCAAGGCCATTTTGTCGCACGCCGAGTACGACAAATGGTGCCGAAGCGATATCAGGTAGCAACCTGGGCAGCGCGATATTTCAATTCGACAGGTGACAACATGAAGCGGGCTAAAATCGAAGCCAATGGACTAGATGCCTTCATCGCTAATATTTCACCCATGCTCGATGGCCTGAACACTCAGATGGCAACCATGGCCCAGCTTCTGGCCGCCTGCCATGATCCCATCAAGGACGATGCCGAGCTTCAGGCACGCATGGCATTGATCGACGAGCTTTACTCCCATGCGGACAGTGAAGGCCACGCTGCGGCACGCTTTGCGGAGATGGTAGCGGACCGCGTCTACGAGTATGAGAGTGAGTCCGTATTGGTGCCGTTCGCGAGCCAGGCCGAAGCGTTGGCCTTTCTGCTGTCGGACAGGGGGGTGAAGCAGAAGGACCTGTCGGCGATAGCGACCCAGAGCGCGGTTTCGGAGATTCTGAACAACAAGCGGAAGATGACGGTTGCCCAGGTAAAGGGCTTTGCTGAGTTTTTCAGCGTACCGGTCGAGTTCTTCATGCATGGGGTGGTTTGACAGCGGAGACAGGGTGGGAGCAGCGCAGTGAAAGCCGAAAACAAAAAAGGCCCACCTTTCGGTGAGCCTTTTTTGATACTGCGTATGGTGCGGCACCAGGAGTCGAAAAAGCTCGTAAATAACTGAAAGTAAATATTTTTCTGTGATGTTATTTTTGATTCTATCTCTAAAACTATCCGTCGCGGTTATCTCCGTTTTTTAATTGGTGAGTGATACTCCGGGTTGGGCCGAATAAAGGGCGGTTCAGTATCTAGTAGTAGGTGTTTTTGCACGCGGCGTATAAGTGTTTCCTGCAGTATTAAGTTTGCGCTATAAGAGCGCTTAAACACCATGAGTGTTTTTTGTTGCATTTCGGATGGCGTGAAAATTATACTGAGCCATCATTCTGATATTGCAGAGGGAATTGAAGGTGCTTCCGAAAGTCTTTGTATACCCTGAGGGACAGCGCATATGGTTGGTTAGGGCTTCCGGCGGAAAGCATTTTCAGAATTTCCTGAAGCACGGCGTTGTTGCAATCGCTCATATCGACAAGCTAATCAAAAAACACGCGCTTGACGAAATTCCTTCTAGAGAGATTTTGCGCGGGTATCTGGAAGCTGAATCTGACAGCTTCTTTGATTCACCTTTAGCAGTACTGAAAAAACTCGATGACACCAGCACTGAGCTAGAGCAAGATGTTGAGTTGGCCGAGGAAGAGTATTTTGAAAGCAAAATGTCTCTAGCCAACCGCGAAGCGCAGGTGAATAAATTTGCGCAAGAAATGTGCGTGGGTGATCTGGTCGTTACTTTATGTAAGACCCATATAGTTATCGGACAATTCACGTCAGAGTCTTACATTGATGAGACTGTGTTGGTTAATAAGATATACAGAGGCTCAAAAGAGCCGAAGGTTGAGTATTTAGAGTCTAAGCTACGCAGGAATGTTGCCTGGGGTAAGCCAATTGCACGGGAGCTTCTTAGTGCCGGATTAAAGAAGCCTCTTTTAGCTAGGAATACGGTTTCCAGCTTGGACGAATATTGGGATAAAATATATTGTTTGATTTATCCTATTTTTGTTCGTTCAAACGTGGTTTATTTCTCTAATCGCGTTGCAAAAATTGGCCCCGTTGGCACTCGAAGTATGTGCAAGCTGCTTGATTTCGTAGTTTGCACGCAATTGACGACAGATGCTCTGCTGAAACCAACTATGCCGGGTTTTGACTTGGCGAGATTGTTAGAGGACAGCTTGCATGGGACCGACTTTCAAGAAAGATTGACCTCGCAGGCTGAAGTTATGTCGCCTGGTTACTTTCATCACGCAGTTCAGGTGTTGAATGGAGTGAAACCAGAGGTCTATGCTCGGGTCTTAGCTTCTTTGCTAGCCTTCGGCTTGACTGGGTGTCAAGGCGGGTCTGATGCGCTGGCTAGTCTATCTGAAGAGATAGTATCAACTCTTAAACAAGATGATATGTCCCAGGAGCGAACTGCAAAGCCTGCTGATAGGGACAAAACAGATAAAATGCTTGAGGAGTATAAGCAGATTATGGGCAAGAAAGGGGTTACAAGTTTGACCTCTAGCCTTGATCTAAAATTAGCTAACGCCGATAGCGCATTGCCGTCTATTTCCTTCTCGCCACAAATAGATATTGAGAGTGGTTCAGAAAAAACCATGGGGGCCAAACAACATTCCAGCGGAACGGGCGAGCAGTTCCGCCTTGACTTGGAATAGGGGGTGACGGTGAGAAATGGAATTTTAGAATTCGTAGGTGGTGCATTCTTACTGACGGCTATTACATATGCTTCAGGAAGAGGCTATTTTAATGGTTACTTTCGAAGCGTGAGAGTAGACCCCGCGTTCGTTGATGTTGCTGTGGATCAAATTTTCTTTGAGGGTGGTAGAGAAATAATCAAGGTTGTAAGCCCTGTTGCGTATCCATTTTTATTTTTTGTTGTCGCTAGTGTGCTGTCGGCGTTATTGGGTACGCTGTATTTGAAGAAGATTGCATCTGCAAGGGCTGAGAATTTGTTGCTCGCCTGTTCGCAGTTGAAAGGAATTTTTTTGCTGGTTGGGATAGTGTGGTTTTCTAACTATCTATTCAATTCGGCAATGAAAAGTGGTGGCGAGGTTGCTGTCACTAATGGGTGCAATTTTGTGGTCGTTCATGTGAACGACAAGGACAGCCAGACGGGATGTCTCATTTACAAAAGCGTGGATAATATTTGGGTGCGCTACGAGACCGAAGAGTCTGAGTACGTTTCTGTTTTCCCGAGGGATAACTTTTACAGAGCAGACATGAAGATGCGGAACTAACTACTGCCGTTTGTAGTTGCAGGGGGCGGTTTTCGGTGTTGTTTAGATTTTTGATCAAAAACAAAAATGGATTGATTTATGTTTCGGAAGATAAATCAGCCCCCATTTTCTGGATCCCGATAAAGCTTATAGTTTGATATGATGCGTCGAGGCCTAGCGACTTAAAGTGCATTAAGTCGCCTAAGGTTTTTTCTGGCGTGGCTATATGGTCTTTTTTATGACAGAACTGCTTCCATCGCTTAATTTTATTGTTTCAAAGTCTTGGAAAAGCGAAGGTGCGTCTTGCTTGACAATTTTTAGGATTTGAGTTGACACATCCCGCATCTCCCAGTCACCCTCGATTGCCCCTCTCGTAATTAGGAAGTGCCTCAGTGCTCTGGCGTTTGCCGTGAATACTAATTTTGTTTCAATGGCGTTTGGGAGAATTGATCTTGCAGTTGTTCTGAGTTCTCGTAACTTTTCTTTGTTGGAAAAGCTGTTGCTTATAGATAGTTTCTTTGCGCTCGCGATGAGCTCTCTATATAGCTCGACTGATGAATGCATTGCATCAAGCCATTTTTTATATAAAGGAGAATCTTTTTTTAGGGATGGAGGCGCAACAAAGTCCGCGTCAGACTCGTCGTAATACTGCTGTGAAAGCTGACTATATGAAAAGCCAGCGCGATGTCGCACAAGTTGATGGGTGAAACCCCGTGATACACCTGATACGATGAAAGTCCAACTTGCATGCTCGAGCACACTGCCATGCCCGCTATCAATGAGGTTGAGTATGTATTCCTGATTGCTTCTAGGCGATTGACGTTGACCAAAAGACATATAGCAAATTCGCCCTGAGAATTCGACTAAGTCATCGCTGCTTTTAGAGTCAGTCGTTCTTTGCCACACCATTTTTTCAGAATCTAAGAATTCTTGAATCGCGTCAAAGTCAATAGAGCTTTTTGCAACGCATCTCACAATAGGACTTGAGACTTTCATTCTGTCTCCTTATGGTCAGGTGCAGGTGCAGGTGCAGGTGCAGGTGCAGGTGCAGGTGCAGGTGCAGGTGCAGGTGCAGGTGCAGGTGCAGGTGCAGGTGCAGGTGCAGGTGCAGGTGCAGGTGTGTCAATTACGGAAGGCTTTTTTTCTAGCTGGCTTTGCAGAGTTTTTATCTGTTCTTCCAGCTTTTTGATGGCTTCGCCATTTTTTGATTCGCTGTGTCTATTTTCTAGAAGGCCTGTTGCAACTGGAAGTAAACTCGGTACAACGATCGCTAGAATTGCGAAAGCTAACGACAAGAGTCCCAGCGCAGCTATGAAATGCCTCCAGATCACTCGCTTGATATCGTCGTACGACCTTTCTGAAATGTTTGCGAAATCTTTTGAAAGTTTAGATAGCTGCGTTAGGTTTGCACCGGTGCCTGGCCCTTTTTGATAGCCAGAGGAAGGAGCATTTAGCCTGAACAGGAGCAGAGTTGCTACGACAGAGCTTGGCTCCATTGGAGCTGCGTCTTTACCCATGTTAATGAGACAAACCGTGAGTTTTCCGCTATAACCTGGATCGATATGACCTGGGTTGGTCATGATGATGCCATTCTTTGTCAAAGAGTTCGGAGGTAGGAGAATGCCTCCGATGTCTTTGCTTAACTGTATGTTTTCAGATAGTTCGATAATTATCGCTTCCCCTGCTCCTATACTGCACTGGTGTATCGCTAGGTCGGAGATGTTCTGAACTTTGTTTATTTCTTTTATTTTGTCCGGGATATATATTTTTCCGACAGTCAGATCGATAGAAGCGGATTGGATCTGCCGGTGATCGAAAAGACGGCCAAAATCTATTTCTCCGGAGAGTACGGCTGTTCGGATCTCAGCGTCAGTTAATAGCAAACCAGGTCTCCAAAGAAATAGCTCAAGATACTCTTATAGTAAGTGAATGTTGAATTTTTCAAAAGGCTCGCAGCGCCCGCCCCGTACGCCATCCAGGCCGGTCTGTTTTGCCGAAGTCCCAAACCTATTCCCCACGTCATCCCGCCAAGAATGCTGAGTGTTATCAGGGATCAAGGCCCCTGCGACCTGTGGGGAATGTCCTCTTCACGGGACTGGCGGCTCCTTACGACCGGGAGCAAGGGCATCTCATGATCTGGCCTCCTGAGCACCGTTACCGGTGGGCGGGTGGAGGCTGCATTGGCTGACGAGACCAGTGCCGCGAGATCCTGAGCCGGGTGAACGCAGCAATGCGATGACCGGGGCATGCCTGACTGTCAGTCAGGTGCAGGCCATTCCTTGGTCTGCGGCACCATCATCTGCATGGCTGTTGCTGGTGACATCGGCGTTTGTCACGCCAATTGTCACGAGGGGAATTGCCGCTGAGCGATGTGCTATCAGGGCTGCAGCAGTGTCAGGAGCGCCCGTCTCTTTCCAGTGAAAGAGACGGGCGCAGGTTGGCGCACGTGAAATGGCCAAGCGAATAGGCTGCTGCTGAGCAGATGGGTAGGGTGGTTGCCGCAGGGGCAACGATATTGAGGTGGCATCCATCACATGGGTAGTGACCGTACGAGCTGCCGGACGCGAATCGTACTTGCGGGTGGACCACCGCGGGAGCGGCGTGACCTTTAAGGTTCGGGTCACCTGGGGTGCTGTCATCGACAGCTCTTGCGACTCCCGGTCTACGCTTGTGGACAATATTCGTCAAGCGGTGCGATATCAGGGATTTAGCGCCTGTGGATAAAACTATCCCCCGGTGGACATCAGTGGTTTTCCACAGACGTAAGCTGTGCCAGCAGTTTTTTTCTTAGGTATGGTCCTTTCAAACGGGGCGGCTTTGCAGCCCCGTTTGAAAGGACCCGCGCGGAAGAGCTTCATGCGGTGCTGTGGGTAACTTCACAGCGAGTTGAGGTGGTGGTGCGGCGGGTTACTCGGTCCTTTTGGCACTGCGAAGGCGCGTTACGTTCTCGCCCGTCTGTTTGGCAAACTCATGCGGCGTCACATGGTCCTCGCGGTTCGCCTCCAGAAACCGGCTCCACCAGGTCATGATCATCCGGCGCTCTTCGAGGAACTCGGCCTTGTGGGTATAAGCGGCCCGCACGTTGTTGCGTTCCTTGTGGCTCATCTGCCGTTCGATGGCCGTCTCTGACCACAGCCCGGACTCGACCAGCGCACTGCACGCCATGGCTCGGAACCCGTGGCCGCAAATATCCACCTTGGTGTCGTAGCCCATCGTCCTGAGCGCGGCATTCACCGTGTTCTCGGACATCGGTTTCCATGGCTTGGCATCGCCAGCGAACACCAGCTCAAATTTGCCGGTGATCGCGTGGATCTGCTCGAGCAAGGCCACGGCTTGCGGCGATAAGGGTACAACGTGAATGTCCCCGGCCATCTTCGTACCCCTTGTGGAAAAGGGCACTCCGTCCAGCGCCGGGCGGGTGTCGGGGATCTCCCAAATTCCACGCTTGAGGTCGAACTCATTCCAACGAGCGAAGCGCAGTTCACTTGAGCGTACGAATACATGCAACGACAGCATCACCGTGAGGCGCGTGAGCGGGCGACCTCTGTAGTCCTCAATGCATGCCAGTAGCCCTGGCAGCCGCGATAAGGGTAGTGCGGGTCGGTGAGTTACCCGTGGTGTCTTGATCGAGCCATCGAGGTCGTGAGCCGGGTTCGCCGTGATCAGTCGCAGCCGTTTGGCTTCACGCATGATGCTTTGCAGGTAGTTCTTGATCCTGAGCGCCACGTCGATGGTGCCGCGCTTCGTCACGGCTTCCAGTGGCTGCATGAGGTCGTGGGTGTCCAGCTCAACAATTGCTCTGGCACCGATCAAAGGGAACACGTGGGTCTTCAATCGGCTGAGCACAGTCTTGGCGTGGCCGGGCGCCCACTTCGGCACCATGCTCGCATACCAGTCGAGCGCAACGCTTTCGAAGGTCCGGCCGTTGATCACGGCCTGAGTCTTGGTTTGTTGCTTGTACTGGATGGGGTCTATGCCGTTGGCGAGCTGCTGCTTGATCTCGAAGCGCTTGCGGCGTGCGTCGCCCAGCCCGACCACCGGGTAGCTGCCGAGGGCGGTCAGGCCTTCGCGGCCATCGGGTTTCACGTACCTGAGCCGCCAGCCTTTGCGGCCGTTGGGTTGCACAAGGAGGTAGAGACCGTCGCCGTCGAAGAGCTTGTACTCGCGCTCTCTGGGCTTTGCCGTGCGACAGGCGGTGTCTGTAAGCGGGGCAGTGGTGCGGGCCATAAGGGTAGTCTCCGATATCGAAACGGACCTCTATCCTTAAAACTACCCTTATTAGCGTTGGCTACCCCCGGAATCCGACGGAACGCCAAAACGAAAAAACCCGCCAGAAGGCGGGTTTTTCGGGGGTTCCAGAGATTTTAAAAGCTTTGTATGGAACCTTGAATGGTGCCGGCACCAGGAATCGAACCCGGGACCTACTGATTACAAGTCAGTTGCTCTACCATCTGAGCTATACCGGCAATGGGGCGTCATTATAACGATCGTTTGGCGCCTGTAAACCACTTCCTTGCGAATGTTCGCAAAAGACCTAAGTCACCGGCCCAAAAGGAGAATTTTCCTACCAGCCGCGGTGGATAGTGTTGACGCTTGGCTCGCTTTTGCCCGGGTTGAAGAACAACTTGTCGTTGTCGCAGCCGCGCTTGCGGCAGGGGCTTTCGGTGCGCAGGGGCAGGCCGTTGTCGCCGCCCAGTTGCATGCCGGGGTGGTTCCAGCCCAGGTTGCTGTTTGGGTGAGGCGAGGTGCCGCTGGCGCAGCCGGTGAGGGCCAGGGCGAGGGTCAACAGGGCGAGAGGTTTGGCTTGGGTCACGATGGTCAGGTCCGTTGGTCCATTGTCGGTTCTGGCGCAACGCCAGAAGGCCGCGAGGCTGGCGGGCAGCGCGCGACGTCACTTTTTAATGATTTGGGGGGCGGATGATACACCGTTACGGCGGTGGGGCATTAGCCTTGTGTTGCCTGATAGGGCCTCTTCGCGGGTGAACCCGCTCCCACAGGGATCGTGTGAGTGCGGCAATTTGCGTAAGGAAATTCTGAACCATGGGGCCAAAAGCTTCTGGGTTTGGATGCTTCGGAAGTATCCTACGCGCGCCGCCGAAGTATCGCTGTTGTCGGGGAAGTGGCTCACAGATACCGTTTTCGGGTCGCTCAGGCGACCGGGTGTGAGAGCCCGACTTTGAATAAGCGCTACCTGTCATGGTGGCCGTACGTGGGCAGACCTCGGTCTGGCCGGGCTTCCTTATTCACTCGGTTTCTCACCCCGCGTACGGCTGCCGCCTCAAATCCGTGAGAAAGATTTTTGGCAGCCTCCTTTCGTGAATGAGGATTTGCCATGAAACAAGATGAGCCAGTCACCACCGCAGGCGTGGAAACCTTCCTCGCAGCCGGTAACCCATCCCTCAATCTGCTACGTGTGGAGCCCGGTGTCCCCGTGGATGCTGCCTACGAGCATGTCTCGATCCTGATGGGCTACATCAAGCACCTGGTGCGTGAGGGAGATATGGAAGACGACCATAAATTCCTGGGTGCTGCCGATTACCTGTGCGACATGGCCAAGGCGTTGATGAACGATATCGAGATCGCCAAAGGTAAGGCGCACTGAAATTTTTGCTCCCACAAAAGCCGCTTGCGCCAACCACAAGAAATGTTTATGCACAAGTGGCATTTGGGACTTGCGCGAAAGGCATGCCGGATCGCTGCGCCGCTGGTCTTTGCGCAAACGCCTGTTTTTACTGGCCTTGAGCTGCAACCCGGAATAAGCCAAACGCTTGAAATAGCGCTTGGATCCAACAGGTAATCAAAAGCTTGTACACAGACTTATCCACAGGTTGTGCTGCGGCTAACGGTCGCGTTCCGCGAGGATAAGCAGGTTGCGTGGGGTCAGTGGATAGTCGCAAAACAGGCCTAGGCGAACGGCGTAGCCTTGTTCTTCGAGGAACAGGGCGCGATCGAGTACCAACCACAACTCCAGCGGCCGGCGGAACAGGTTGCGTACGCGCTCCAGGTTGCGTACCTCGGCCAGGCGCTGCCAGCCGGCGGCTTCCAGGGCGGTCCAGTCCGGGTTGCCGGTCAAGGGCATTTGTTTGAGATCGGCCAGGTCGCGGCAGTACTGCTCGAAGGGCTTTTCCAGCCAGGCTACCGGCAGCGACGGCGTTGGCAGGTATTCGCTGCTTTGGCGCTGCTGGCGTTGCAGCAGGTCGAAGCCCAGGCGCCGGGCCATCGAGGTGTCGCGCTGGCGCCGCACGCGGGCGCCGGCGGTGACGGTTTCGCTCAGGGGCAGGCCCAGGTCGTCCAGCGACAGCTGCAGGCTCGATGCCTGCGCGGCTGTGGATAACGCTTGGTACTGCGGCGCCGCGATGCGGTTGTAGCAGCAGGGGGCTACGGCGAGTTGCCGGCAACCTTGCTGGCTGGCCAGTTGCATCAGGCGTACATGCAGGTCGCCACAGGCATGCAGGGCAACCACGCTTTTGTCGCCGGCCAGGTGCCGGGCGCTGTCGCTGGCCATCACATCCTGGTGTACGTGCTGTGCTGGCAAGTGATGGTGGGCGCTCAGGGCCTGGCCGGCGACGACCAGTTCGGCGTCGTACTCCAGGCAGGTCAGCTGTTGGCCGGGTTGCAGCAGGCGACGGCCGAGGTGGCCTTTGCCGGAGCACCAGTCCAGCCAGTGGCGGGGCGGGTCGCGGAAGGCCAGGTGGCTGGCGAAGGCTTCGATCTGCTGCCATTTGCGGCCGGGGACGGCGACGTCCAGGCGGTGGGCGGCGGGTGGCAGGTCGGTCTGAGGGAGGCTGCCGAGGGCGGCGAGCTTCCGGGCTTGTTCGGCCAGTTGCGCGAAGGGCGCGGGCAAGCGGTCAGCGGCGCTGTCGGCTTCGGCGTCTGCCAGGGAACATTGGCGCAGGTGGGTGGCGAGTTCGGGGTGGGTGGTTTCCCAGGCCAGTTGCAGGGTGGTGAAGGGGCGGGGTTTCCACAGCTGTTGGTGCTCGACCAGGAATTGGTCGAGGGCCTTGAAGCGGGTGCTTAGGTGGTGGCTGTGGAGGTGGTTGGGCATGGGAAGAAGTGTGTTGGGTTTGAGGGCCTCTTCGCGGGTGAACCCGCTCCCACAGGATTAACACAGGTTTCAAGGCCTGTGATGTACCTGTGGGAGCGGGTTTACCCGCGAAATGGCCAGTAAGGTCTCAACGACCCTGGCAGGCATCCACGCGCAGCCAGCGCTCCAGCAGCTTGAAGCCCTGCACCAGCAGGAACGAGATCACCAGGTAGAACACGCCTGCGGCAAAGAAGATTTCCACCGGCAGGTAGGTGCGGGCAATGATGGTACGGGCCATGCCGGTCAGTTCCAGCAGGGTCACGGTACTGGCCAGCGCACTGGCCTTGAGCATCAGGATCACTTCGTTGCTGTACGCCGGCAGGCCGATGCGCGCAGCACGGGGCAGCATGATGTAGAACAGCGCCTTGCCACGCGACATGCCCAGCGCCCGCGCCGCTTCGATCTCACCTTTGGGGATCGACTGAAGCGCGCCACGCAGGATCTCGGCGATGTAGGCAGCGGTGTGCAGGGTCATGGTCAGCACCGTGCACCAGAACGGATCGCGCAGGTACGGCCACAGCGAGCTGGAACGCACCGCATCGAACTGCGCCAGGCCGTAGTAGACCAGAAACAGCTGCACCAGCAGCGGCGTGCCGCGGAAGAAGAAGATGTAGCTGAACGGCACGGCGCGCACGTACCAGTGGCGCGAGGAGCGGGCGATGCCCAGCGGGATGGCCAGGATCAAACCGGCAACCACGGCAATGGCTACCAGCTCCAGGGTCAGGACCGCACCCTCGGCCAGGCGTGGCAGCCATTTGAAGATGACTTCCCAATTCATTATTCAGCCCTCGCAAAGCCGCGAGCGGCGCGTTTTTCCATGAAGTACATGCCGGTCATGGCAATGACGGTCAGGCCCAGGTAGATGCAGGCCGCGACCATGTAGAAGGTGAAGGGCTCCTTGGTCACGGTCACGCCAATTTGCGAGTGACGCATGATTTCTTCCAGGCCGATCACCGACACCAGGGCGGTGTCCTTCATCAGGATCATGAACAGGTTGCCAAGGCCGGGCAGGGCGATGCGCCACATCTGCGGCAGGATGATCCGCGAAAGGATGCGGCCCTTGGACAAGCCCAGCGCCAGGCCAGCTTCACGATGGCCCTTGGGGATCGCCAGAATGGCCCCACGGAACACTTCGGTGGCGTAGGCGCCAAAGCACAGGCCCAGGGCGATTACACCCGCCGCGAAGGCGCTAAGCTCCAGGCCCGGCATGTTCAGGGCTTCGCCGAGGCTGTTCATCAGCCCGACGGTGCCGAAATAGATAAGCAGCACCCACAGCAGTTCGGGCACGCCGCGAACCAGGGTCGAGTAGAAGCCGCCAAGCCATTGCAGCGGCTTGAGCGGGGAGGTCTTGGCCAGGGCGCCGAGCAGGCCCAGCACCAGCCCCAGCAGCAAGGCGCAAAGCGCCAGTTTTACGGTCATCAGGGTGCCGGCCATCATGGCCGGACCGAATCCGTGCAGGTCGATATTCATGGGCAGGTCATTTTAGGGACTGGCGCGCCACGGGGGCGCGCCGGTCAGGGCGGGTCATTCGATGCTGAACGGGAAGTACTTGTCGTTGATTTTCTTGTACGTGCCGTCGGCCTTGATCTCGGCCAGGGCTTTGTTCAGCTCGTCGCGCAGCTTGGTGTCACCTTTGCGCACGGCAATGCCGATCTTGTCGCTGTCCATCACCGGCTCGCCCTTGAACTCGAAGTTCGAGCCGTCTTTGCTCTTCAGCCACTCGTACTGCACGTACTTGTCGGCCAGGATGCCGTCGATGCGGCCGGACACCAGGTCCAGGTAGGCGTTTTCCTGGGTGTCGTACAGCTTGACGTCGACGCCCTTGAAGTTGTCTTCAAGGTAGGTGCCGGCCAGGGTGGCGCGCTGGGTGCCGATGGACTTGCCTTTCAGCGACGCTGCGTCAGTCTTGAAGTCGACATTTTTCGGCGCGATGAACTGCAGCTTGTTGGAGTAGTACGGCTCGGTGAAGTCCACAGCCTGCTTGCGCTCGTCGGTGATCGACAGCGAAGACACCAGGAAGTCGAACTTCTTGGCGTTCAGGGCCGGGATGATGCCGTCCCAGTCGGAGGTGACGACCGAGCATTCGACTTTCATCTTGGCGCACAGGGCGTCGCCGATGTCTTTGTCGAAACCAACCACGTTACCGCTGGCATCCTTGTTGTTGAACGGTGGGTAGGCGGCTTCGATACCCATGCGCAGTTTTTCTGCGGCCATGGCGTTTGCCGACATCACCAGCGTGGCAGCAGCTGCCAGGAGAAACTTCTTGTAAGTGTGCATGTATTGCTCCGTTAGCGGTGGCTTGACATGAATTGCTTGCAACGCGCCGAGTTCGGGTTCTCGAAGACCTGCTGCGGCGATCCCTGCTCTTCGACCAGGCCCTGGTGCAGGAAGACGACTTCACTGGACACATGGCGGGCAAAGCTCATCTCGTGCGTTACCAACAGCATGGTACGGCCTTCTTCGGCCAATGCGCGGATAACGTTTAGCACTTCCTGGACCATTTCCGGATCGAGGGCCGAAGTGGGCTCGTCGAACAGGATGACTTTAGGCTTCATGGCCAGGGTACGGGCAATGGCGGCACGCTGTTGCTGGCCACCGGAAAGCTGGGCGGGGTAGCTGTGGCGCTTGTCGTAGATGCCAACCTTGTTCAGCAGCGCTTCGGCGGCTTCTATGGCCTCGGCCTTGCTCTGGCCGAGCACGCGGCGTGGCGCCTCGATGATGTTGTCGAGGATCGACATGTGCGGCCACAGGTTGAAGTTCTGGAAGACAAAGCCGATTTCGCTGCGCAGGCGGTTGATCTGGCGGTTGTCGGCGGCGACCAGGTCGCCGTTTTTGGCAGCCTTGAGCTTGAGGGCTTCGCCGGCCACCAGGATTTCGCCCTGGTGCGGGTTCTCGAGCAGGTTGATGCAACGCAGCAGGGTGGACTTGCCGGAGCCGGACGACCCCAGGATGGAGATCACGTCACCGTCGCGTGCGGTCAGCGAAATGCCCTTGAGAATTTCCTGCTCGCCGTAGCGTTTGTGCAGATTGCGGATTTCCAGCGCGGGCGTGGCCTGAGCCATGTGCGGTCCTCATGTGTTCGGGTGCGTTCCCAGCTATTGGCGGCCTTCCTGGCGTGCGCCAAGCTAGCATAGCGGCATTATGGCGGCCAACAGGGTTGCCAGGGACTCGGGGCACTGGTGGGGCAGTTTGTCGCATCGCTGCAGCGCAACGTCGCGCAGATGTCCGCGAAGGTGTCGCCCAGCACCAGAGCCTTGATGAAAAAAGGCGCGATGGTGCCAGCTTTAGCCTGCTCATGGAAGCGGTTTTGGCCCATTCGAGGGGTAAACCCGACCTTTAGATCAGGCCAGTCCAGTGTGGGCGGGGTTACCCGCGAATACGCAGGCAGGCTAGAAGGTTGTACCTCAAGGTTGCACTTTTTGGCATTGCGGTGGTGCACAGGTGTTACCGGGGAGCACCTTTGGTGCGTTTGTAAGTGGGTATTTCAGTAATCCGACGATTTGGCGTCCTTTCGGTCAAGGTCTGGCCGAAAGCCCTCCAAACCGCGTCCTAAAAGGCCCGCAGAAATTTCTGACGAATGCATTCAGCTGGTGGCGCGCTTATTGCCAGTAGGAAACCGCCGATTGCAGCGACGCCTAGACCAACCCCTGGCGCGCTCCGTTTCCGCAGTCGGAGTGGTCCACTCCTTACAAAGGTAGTTTTAATGAGCGGTAACAATTCCAATGACCTCGCTCAGGGGCTCAAACAACGGCATGTGACCATGCTGTCCATCGCTGGCGTCATCGGTGCCGGCCTGTTCGTAGGCTCCGGCCACGCCATCGCAGCTGCCGGCCCGGCCGTGCTGCTGGCTTACGCCGCTGCCGGTACGCTGGTCGTGCTGGTCATGCGCATGCTGGGTGAAATGGCGGTCGCCTCGCCAGATACCGGTTCGTTCTCAACCTATGCCGACCGCGCCATCGGGCGTTGGGCCGGTTTTACCATTGGCTGGCTGTACTGGTGGTTCTGGGTGCTGGTGATTCCGCTGGAAGCCAACGCCGCCGCGGCCATTCTGCATGCCTGGTTCCCTGCAGTTGACCTGTGGGCCTTCTCCCTCATCATTACCTTGGCGCTTACCCTGACCAACCTGTGCAGCGTGAAGAACTACGGCGAGTTCGAGTTCTGGTTCGCCCTGCTCAAGGTGCTGGCGATCGTCGGCTTCATCGCCGTGGGCTGTGCGGCCTTGTTCGGCTTTGTGCCGAGCAGCCAGGTGAGCGGTGCCAGCCACCTGTTCGACACCCAAGGCTTCATGCCTAACGGCCTGGGCGCAGTGCTGGCAGCCATGCTGACCACCATGTTCTCGTTCATGGGTACCGAAATTGTCACCATCGCCGCTGCCGAGTCGAAGGACCCGGGCAAGCAGATCAGCCGCGCCACCAACTCGGTCATCTGGCGTATCTGCCTGTTCTACCTGGTGTCGATCTTCCTGGTCGTTGCCCTGGTGCCGTGGAACGACCCGGCCCTGGCCGAAACCGGTTCCTACCAGACCGTGCTGAGCCGTATCGGCGTGCCGAATGCCAAGCTGATTGTCGACATCGTCGTGCTGATTGCCGTGACCAGCTGCCTGAACTCGGCTCTGTACACCTCTTCGCGCATGCTGTTTTCGCTGAGCAAGCGTGGCGACGCCCCGGCCATCGCCCAGCGCACCACCAAGGCGGCGACCCCGTACGTGGCGGTATTGCTGTCCACTGCAGCGGCATTCCTCTGCGTGTTCGCCAACTTCGTGGCCCCGGCCCAGGTGTTCGAATTCCTGCTGGCCAGTTCTGGTGCCATTGCGTTGCTGGTGTACCTGGTGATTGCCATTTCGCAGCTGCGCATGCGTGCCAAGCGTGAAGCCAGTGGCGAGAAGATTGCCTTCAAGATGTGGCTGTTCCCGGGCCTGACCTGGGCGACCATTGCCTTTATCGTTGCCATTCTTGTGGTGATGGCGCTGCGTGAGGATCACCGTGCGGAGATCATCGCGACTGCGTTGCTGAGCATTGGTGTAGTAGCGGCTGGCTTGCTGGTGCACCGCAAGCGCGAAGCTGCCGGGCGGGTGGCGCTGGATAACTGATCCGCGCTGGCTGAAATGAAAAGGCCGCGCCCTGTGAAGGGTGCGGCCTTTTTTTGTTGCCTGCACCGGCCCTATCGCCGGCAAGCCAGCTCCCACAGGAATGTTGCTGCACTCAGGCCTGTCATGAACCTGCGGGAGCTGGCTTGCCGGCGATAGGGCCCTTGCAGGTTAAATGGCCCTGTCAGCCAAACTGCTTCTGCTGTTGCTGCTGCTTGGCCACCAGTTCGGATGCGGCGATGTAGGCATCCTGGAACTCATCGCTTTCCAGCCAGGCCATGGTGGCCTCTTCGTCAGCGCCGTCCAGCCATTTGCGGTAGGCGTTGAACACCAGCACGATGTAGTCGGTAGCGTGCTCTTCCTTGTGCCCCTTGAGCACCAGGGCCAGCAGCGGGTCCACCAGGAATACCGAGATCATCGGCACCAGGCCGCCTGCCTGGGCTTCCTTCATCTTCTCGAACATCGCGTCGTAGCTGCCCGACTCCATCGCCTTGTTGAACACCTGCTCGACGCTGGCGCTGTCGCCGGCACTGGGCTTGACCGCCTGGCCGCTGCGCACCATGCGGTTCTGCTTGGCCTTGCTGGCGGCGCGCTTGGCGCGTTTCTGTTGCTTGGTAGGGGTGGCCATGGGGTGAATCCTTGGGGTGTCTGAAAAGTGCGCGTATTGAAGCGCAGTTGCAGGGGAAACCCAAGTGTTGTGCAAATGTGCCGCTGCGCGGCCCATCGCCGGCAAGCCAGCTCCCAAAGGTACTGCGCAACATTCCAGGTCGGTGCAAACCCTGTGGGAGCTGGCTTGCCGGCGATGGGCTGCAAGGCAGCCCCGGCAATCTAACTGGCTACCCCTATCGGTTCATCCTCCTCGAATCCCCGCGATGCCCGACCCACCAGCAGTGCATCGGGGGCATGGGCCACGCTGTGGTCCTTGCCGGGGTAGTCCAGCGAGTGCAGGAAGTGGCGGATGCAGTTGATCCGCGCGCGCTTCTTGTCATCGGACTTGATCACTGTCCACGGCGCATCGGCGGTGTCGGTGTGGAAGAACATCGCTTCCTTGGCACCGGTGTAGTCTTCCCATTTGTCCAGCGACTTGATGTCGATGGGCGAGAGCTTCCAGTGCTTGAGCGGGTCGTCCCGGCGCGAGATGAAGCGGCGCAGTTGCTCTTCGCGGTTCACCGAAAACCAGTACTTGAACAGCAGGATGCCGCTGTTGCACAGCATGCGTTCCAGGTCTGGCGCCTGGCGCATGAACTCCAGGTACTGCAGCGGCGTGCAGAAGCCCATTACCTTCTCGACCCCGGCGCGGTTGTACCAGGAGCGGTCGAAGAACACCATTTCACCCGCTGTGGGCAGGTGCTGGATGTAGCGCTGGAAATACCACTGGCCCTGTTCCTGCTCGGAAGGCTTCTCCAGTGCGACGATGCGTGCGCCACGTGGGTTGAGGTGCTCCATGAAACGCTTGATCGTGCCGCCCTTGCCTGCGGCATCGCGCCCCTCGAACAGGATCACCACACGCTGGCCGGTTTCCTTCACCCAGCTTTGTACCTTCAATAGCTCGATCTGCAGCGCGTGCTTGGCCTTTTCGTAGTCCTGGCGTCGCAGACGGGTACGGTAGGGGTAGCTGGCCGGCAGGCGCGCCGAGGTGCTGTCTTCGTTGCTGCCCTTGGGGGCGGTGGCAACTTCCAGTGCCGCGGGTTGCTGGCTGATGCTGGCGATCGCCGGTTCCGGCTTGCGCTGGCGTGGGCGGCGCGTGCGGACTGGAGTGATGGCGGGTTCGCTGGGGGCGGGGAGCAGGAGGGGGGATTCTTCGCTCATGGAGGTCCTTGCTGGTCGATACGGGTGTCCGTCTTCGATTATGAAGGTGAGCGAGTGATGGCTATTTGATGCTGGTCAATGAGCAAAAATTACAGACAACAAAAAACCCGCACTAGGCGGGTTTCTTGTTGTCGCTTCGGGTAACTTTGCAACCACCAGAAGCTGAAGGTGGTGCCCAGAGACGGAGTCGAACCGCCGACACGAGGATTTTCAATCCTCTGCTCTACCGACTGAGCTATCTGGGCGACGAGGTGAATTAAATAGATTTCCGGACCGCTCGTCAACGACTTTTTGAAAAAATTTTAAATTAATTCCGTCGCTTACGATTTTTGGGGTCATTCGGCCGGTGGAACGTAGCCTTCCGCCTGGGCGTATTCTTCGCCGGCGAAAAACTTGTCCATCTCTGCCTGGAGGAATTTGCGGTCCTCGGCATTCATCATGTTCAGGCGTTTTTCGTTGATCAGCATGGTCTGGTGCTTCTGCCAGTCTGCCCAGGCTTTCTGCGAGATGTGTTCGAAGATGTCCTGGCCCTTGGCGCCGGGGTAGGGCGGGCGCTCCAGGCCTGGCAGTTCTTCTTTGTACTTGCGGCACATCACGGTGCGGGTCATCGGGCATCTCCTGCAATCAGTTCGTCGGCTGCGCGTTCAAGCAGCTTTTTGACCGGGGCGGCGAGGCCCAGGCGCGGCGGGGTGGCGAGGTTATACCAGAGCCAGTCGGCCTCGGCCACGTGCTCGCCGACCAGGTCGACGCGCACCAGCCAGGGCTCGATTGCCAGCTGGAAGTGGCTGAAGGTATGGGTCAGGCCTGCCATGGCCCGGCTGCCTGCCAGGCGCAAGCCGTGCTGATAGGCCAGGTCGTCGAGCTGTGCGAGGTCGTCCAGCTCCGGCAGGCTCCACAAGCCACCCCAAAGGCCGCTGGAGGGGCGGCGATAAAGCAGGATGGCGCCTTCGTGGTTGGCCAGCAGTGGCATCAGCGTGCGCCGTTGTGGCAACGCCTTGCGCGGCTTGGGCTCCGGGTATCGGGTTTCTTCACCGTGCAGGTGCGCCTCGCAGCCGCGCTGCAACGGGCAGATCAGGCAACTGGGCTTGCTGCGGGTGCACAGCGTGGCACCCATGTCCATCATGGCCTGGGTGTAATGGTTGGCGCGCTCCAGCGGGGTAAAACGCTCGGCCGTGGCCCACAGCTGGTTGGCCACCTTGGGCTCGCCAGGGTAGCCGGCCTGGGCGGTGTAGCGGGCCAGCACGCGCTTGACGTTACCGTCCAGGATCGGCGCGCGAATGCCCATGCTGATGCTGGCGATGGCGCCGGCGGTGGAGCGGCCGATGCCGGGCAGCTCGGTGAGCTGCTCGACACTGCGCGGGAACTCGCCGCCATGTTGCGCGACGACGATCTTTGCCGCCTTTTGCAGGTTGCGTGCGCGGGTGTAGTAGCCCAGCCCCGTCCACAGGTGCAGCACTTCATCCTCCGGCGCCTCGGCCAGGGCCTGCACGGTCGGCAGGGCCTGCATGAACCGGTCGAAGTAGTTGAGCACGGTGCTGACCTGGGTCTGCTGCAACATGATTTCCGACACCCACACCCGGTACGGGGTGATGCCCTGTTGCCAGGGCAGGTCGTGCCGGCCGTGCTCGTCGTACCAGTCCAGCACAGCGCTGGAGAACTGCTCGGGGCTCATCGCTTGAACAGCCCCTTGAGTGCGTCTTTTACTTCCGGGCTCACTTTGTCTCCGAGTTTTTCTTCGAGCTTTTCATCAATCTTGTCTTTCAGGCGGTTGCCGGCCAGCTTGGCGGCAACTTTGCCCATGCCGCCCTGGTCCAGGCGGCAGGCCTTGGCGCCCAGCTCCAGCGGGCCACGGCAGCGCAGCGGCACTTCAACGCCCACGTAGCGTTCGTTGACCTGGCAGGCCGGGTCCGGCATGGCGCGCTGGTCGCCTTCGACAATCACGCCAACGTTGTAGTCCATGCCCAGCACACGCAGGTCGAGGTCGCCATGGCCGTTGACGGTCAGGCCCGGGATGCGCGCCTTGAGGTCCGGGTTGCTGGCAACGCCATTGCGCACCACCAGGCTGCCGCGCAGTTCCTGGAACGGGGTGTCCTTGCCGCGAGGCTCGCCGCTCAGGGTCTTGCGGTTGAGGGTGGCGATGGCCTGGCACAGCTGCTGTTCCAGGTTGGCATTGACCAGCACGCCATCATTGATGGTGAAGTTGGCGCTGCCGTTCAGGGTGTCGACCAGGGCTTTCTGGCTGTTGCCGCTGGCGGTCAGGTCGCTGGTCAGGGTCAGCAGGCCTTTGACGGGTGGTACCTGGTCCTTGCCTTCGGTCTTGATGAAGTGCTCTACCGGCACCCGCTGGATGTTGGTGTTCACACCCAGTTGCGGTACGGCAGGGCGCACGTCGACCGTGCCCTTGGCTTCGAAGGTGCCGTTGTACAGCTCGCCGCGCAGGGTTTGCAGGGTCAGCAGGCCGCCTTGGCCAATGGCCTTGAGCTGGGCGTCTTCGATCGGCAGCTTGTCCACGGTCAGCGAGCCAAAGGCCAGGTCTGCTTGCAGGTCGAGGGCGCGCAGGCGGTCGACCGGCAGCAGTTTGTCGTCGCTCCAGGCCACCTGGGTCGGGGCGTTGGGCAGTGGTGTGGTGCCGGCACCGGCCACGGCGCTGGCTTCTTGCTGCTTGACCTCGGCCTGGCGCGCGGCAGTGGCGCCCTTGGCCTCTTCGCTCTTGGCTGGCAGGTAGCGGTCAGCGTCGAAGGTATCGCCCTTCAGTTGCAGGCGCAGGGCCTGCTTGGCGAAGTCTTCCACGGCCACACGGCCACTGAAGGTACTGTCGTCCAGCTTCACGGCCAGGTCTTCCAGGGCCAGGCTGTTTGCCGTGCCCTGCAGACGGGTCACCAGCTCCAGCTTGGCGAAGGCTGCCGGGTCGTTGGTGGCTGGCAGCGTGCGGCCGATGCTGTCGAGGAAGGTGCGCAGGTTGAACTGGGCGATGGACAGGCCACCGCTCAGCTGTGGTGCCTTGTCCAGGTCGCGCACATTCAGCTCGCCCAGGGCGCGCAGCTGGTTGGCCGAGACTTTCAGGCCGTTCCACGAGGCGACATTGGCTGCCAGGTCGACCAGCAGCTGGCCCTGGGCGGCGAAGGTCACGGTCTTGCCGCCGGTTGGCTCACCCGAGGTTTCGCCCGACAGGCGCATGTCTTCGAAGTTGTAGCGCTTGAGCTTGCGGTCAAAACGCAGCTCGCCGGCCAGTTCGGTGCGGGCCTTGATATTCGGCTCGCTGGCGCTGATGAAGGCACTGGCCTTGAGCGGAATGTTGGCGCCTTCGTGGACCGGCCCCGTGCTCAGCTGGATGCTCTCGGCGCTGTAGCTCTGGCCGGTCTTGGCATCGCTGTACTGCACGCGGGCGTTGTTCACGGTCAGGCTGTCGATGTCCAGCTTGACGGCCCGCTCGTTGCCGTTCGCAGGCGCCGGCTTCTGTTCGGCAGTTGCCTGGGCGGGGGCATTGGCCTGCGCATCGGCAGGGGTGCCGTTCGGCGCGGGCAGCGGCTTGCCGATGTCTTCCCAGTTGCCATGACCTTGCTCGTCGCGGGCCAGGGTCAGGTTCAAGCCTTCGACGCGCACGTCGCTCATCTGCACTTCGCGGCGCAACAACGGCAGCACACGCACGGACAGGCCGAGCATTTGCAGGTCGGCGAACGGCTCCTTGGGTTTGGCCAAGGTGGCGATGCTTGCTTCGTGCAACTCCAGGCCCAGCCACGGGAACAGGCTCCAGCCGATGTCGCCGTTGAGGGTCAGCTCGACGTGAGCCTTGTCCCGTGCCAACTGGCGAATCTCGTCTTTGTAGTCGTTGGGATCAAAGAGGTGGGTCAGGGCGAAGCCCAGCGCCACGATGATCAGCAGCAACCCGAGAAGCCCCAGTCCCAGGATTTTGCCGAACGCTTTCATGGGCGAGTCCTTGTAGTCCGTTAGTGAATTCAGGCGACAGAGTATAACGCCGCGGTGGTTGTCCCTGCTTATTCGACTAGAGATACAGGGCTTTTCCTACGGTTGAAGCAGATGGTACGGCTTTCGGTGGGCAAATGTTTGCCTGTGCTGGCCTCTTCGCGGGCATGCCCGCTCCCACAGGTACTGCACAGGCCTGAAGGGTGTTGAAAATCCTGTGGGAGCGGGCGAGCCCGCGAAGAGGCCGGCACAGGAGAGAGGACCGTTTCAGCAACGCGAAAAATCACGATATCAGATTGCTTTCACGCCACTTGGCTCTGCTAATCTTGCGCCGCTTTGCGAGCACCCACCCTATAAGAAGGATCAGATCCATGACCAGTACCGTCGCGGCGGGAGCCTCGGCCAGTGCGCCAGGCTTCCTGTCGAAGGAGCGCATCATCGCCCGCCCGGGCTTCAACCGCTGGCTGGTCCCGCCAGCCGCCCTGGCCATCCACCTGTGCATCGGCATGGCCTACGGTTTTTCGGTGTTCTGGCTGCCGTTGTCGCAAGCCCTCGGCATCACCGCGCCCGTCGCCTGTGCGCCAGACATGGGCTTCATTGCCCGCCTGTTCAGCGCCGAATGCGACTGGCCGATCTCGATGCTGAGCTGGATCTACACCCTGTTCTTCGTCTTCCTCGGCTGCTCCGCGGCAGTACTGGGTGGTTGGCTGGAGCACGCCGGGCCGCGAAAGGCGGGCCTGGTGTCGGCACTGTGCTGGTGTGGCGGCATGCTGATCTCGGCCATTGGCGTAAAAACCCACCAACTGTGGCTGATGTGGCTGGGCTCCGGCGTGATCGGCGGCATCGGCCTGGGCCTGGGCTATATCTCCCCTGTGTCCACGTTGATCAAGTGGTTCCCGGACAAACGCGGCATGGCCACCGGCATGGCGATCATGGGCTTCGGTGGCGGGGCCATGGTGGGTGCACCGCTGGCCACTGCGCTGATGGGGCATTTTGGCAACGAGCACGAAGTGGGCGTATGGCAGAGCTTCGTCGCCATGGCGGCGATCTACTTCGTCTTCATGACTGCCGGCGCGCTGGCTTACCGAGTGCCGCCGACCGGCTGGAAGCCCGAAGGCTGGAGCGCCCCGGCGAAAAAAGCCGGTAACACCATGGTCACCGACCGCCATGTACATGTCAGTGTGGCGTGGAAAACCCCCCAATTCGCGCTGATCTGGCTGGTGCTGTGCCTGAACGTGTCGGCGGGCATCGGTATTCTCGGCATGGCGTCGCCCCTGCTGCAGGAAGTGTTCGCCGGCAAATTGCTGGGCAACGAACTGACCTTCAGCCAGCTGAATGCGGCCCAGTTGGCACAGATTGCCGCGATCGCCGCCGGCTTCACCGGCCTGCTGAGCCTGTTCAACATCGGCGGGCGGTTCTTCTGGGCATCGTTCTCCGACTATATCGGGCGCAAGAACACCTACTTTGCCTTCTTCGCCCTGGGCGTTGGCCTTTACAGCCTGGTGCCGAACATGGGGCACCTGGGTAACGTGGCGCTGTTCGTGGCCGCGTTCTGCATCATCCTGTCGATGTATGGCGGCGGTTTCGCGACCGTGCCGGCGTACCTGGCTGACCTGTTCGGCACGCAGATGGTCGGCGCCATTCATGGTCGCCTGCTGACTGCCTGGGCTGCGGCGGGCGTGCTGGGGCCGGTGTTGATCACTTACCTGCGCGAGTCTCAGCTGGCAGCGGGTGTAGAGCGCGCAGCGGCTTACGACATGACCTTGTATATCCTCGCCGGCCTGCTGGTGCTGGGCTTTATCTGCAACATGCTGGTGCGCCCGGTGGCCGACAAGCACTTCATGAGCGATGCCGAACTGGCGGCCGAGCGCGCGCTGAGCCATGACAAGGGTGCCGATGGGGCGCGGTCGCTGGAGTGGAAGGCGGCGCCGGGGAGCCTGCCGTTGGTGCTGCTGGCCTGGGCGGTGGTGGTCGTGCCGCTGGCCTGGGGTGTGTGGGTGACACTGCAGAAGACTGCTGTCCTGTTCCATTGATGTAACTGCATGGGGGCGCAAAGCAGCCCCCATTACGCAGTTGTATAGACCTGTAGCAGCATCCAGCCCCCGTAATTCCTCGCTTTGCCATATGTCATCCGCGTTTCAAGCTGGCGCGTTCTGGGCCTATAATGGAGCCCTTTTCGCCCAATGATTTTGCGGAGCTGGTGATGGTCGAACGTAAGGCTTCCGTCGAGCGCAATACCCTGGAAACCCAGGTCAAGTGCTCGATCAACCTCGATGGCAGTGGCAAGGCCCGATTCGATATCGGCGTGCCTTTTCTTGAACACATGCTGGACCAGATCGCCCGCCATGGCCTGATCGATCTGGATATCGAGTGCAAGGGTGACACGCATATCGACGATCACCATACCGTCGAGGACGTCGGTATCACCCTGGGCATGGCTTTCGCCCAGGCCATCGGTGACAAGAAAGGTATCTTCCGCTACGGCCACGCCTACGTGCCGCTGGATGAAGCGCTGTCGCGTGTGGTCATCGACTTCTCCGGTCGCCCTGGCCTGCAAATGCATGTGCCGTATACCCGTGCCAGTGTTGGCGGCTTCGATGTCGACCTGTTCCAGGAATTCTTCCAGGGCTTCGTCAACCACGCGCTGGTAACCCTGCACATCGACAACCTGCGTGGCCACAACACCCACCACCAGATCGAAACCGTGTTCAAGGCATTCGGCCGCGCGCTGCGCATGGCTGTCACCCTCGACGAGCGCATGGCCGGGCAGATGCCGTCGACCAAAGGGTGCCTGTAAATGCAGACGGTAGCCGTAATCGACTATGGCATGGGCAACCTGCACTCGGTGGCCAAGGCGCTTGAGCACGTTGGTGCCGGTAAAGTGCTGGTCACCAGCGATGCCGCAGTCATACGTGAAGCCGACCGCGTGGTATTTCCGGGCGTAGGTGCGATCCGCGATTGCATGGCCGAAATCCGCCGCCTGGGCTTCGACAGCCTGGTGCGCGAAGTCAGCCAGGACCGCCCGTTCCTCGGTATTTGCGTGGGCATGCAGGCGCTGCTTGAACACAGCGAGGAAAACGCCGGTGTCGACTGCATCGGCATGTTCCCGGGCCAGGTGCGCTTCTTCGGCAAAGACCTGCAAGAAGACGGCGAGCACCTGAAGGTGCCGCACATGGGCTGGAACGAAGTCAGCCAGACCATCCACCACCCGCTGTGGCACGACATCCCCGACCAAGCGCGTTTCTACTTCGTGCACAGCTATTACATCAATGCCGGCAAGCCGGGCCAGGTAGTCGGCCGCGGCCACTACGGCGTCGATTTTGCCGCCGCGCTGGCAGATGGCTCGCGCTTTGCCGTGCAGTTCCACCCGGAGAAGAGCCATACCCATGGCCTGCAGTTGCTGCAGAACTTCGTCGCCTGGGACGGGCGCTGGTAAATGAGCAGGTCGAAAGCCAAGACCCCGGTCATCACGCTGGCCCCCGAGCAGGAGCGCGATGCGCTCGACACGCTCAAGCGCTTCCTCGAAGACCGTTTCGAGCTGGAGCTGGGGTCGTTCGAGGTGGCCGAGGTGCTTGAGCTGTTCAGCAAAGAAATTGCACCCCTTTACTACAACAGGGCGATTGCCGATGTTCAGCTGCACCTCAAGGAGCGGTTCGAGAGCATCGAAAGCGATCTGTGGGCGCTCGAAAAGCCCTGAAACCCTAAGAACAGACAGGTTCCCAAGATGCTGATTATCCCCGCTATCGATCTGAAGGACGGTGCTTGCGTGCGCCTGCGCCAGGGCCGCATGGAAGACTCCACGGTATTTTCCGACGACCCGGTGAGCATGGCCGCCAAGTGGGTCGAGGGTGGCTGCCGCCGCCTGCACCTGGTCGACCTCAACGGCGCCTTCGAAGGCCAGCCGGTCAACGGTGAGGTGGTTACCGCCATTGCCAAGCGCTACCCGACCCTGCCGATCCAGATCGGCGGTGGCATCCGTTCGCTGGAAACCATCGAGCATTACGTCAAGGCTGGCGTCAGCTACGTGATCATCGGCACCAAGGCGGTGAAGCAGCCAGAGTTCGTCGCCGAAGCGTGCAAGGCCTTCCCCGGCAAGGTCATCGTTGGCCTGGATGCCAAGGACGGCTTCGTCGCCACCGACGGCTGGGCCGAAGTGAGCACCGTGCAGGTCATCGATCTGGCCAAGCGTTTCGAGGCCGATGGCGTCTCGGCGATCGTCTACACCGACATCGCCAAGGACGGCATGATGCAGGGCTGCAACGTGCCTTTCACCAAGGCACTGGCTGAAGCCACCCGCATTCCGGTGATCGCCTCGGGCGGCATCCACAACCTGGGCGACATCAAGGCCCTGCTGGACGCCAAGGCCCCCGGCATCATTGGCGCCATCACCGGCCGTGCCATCTACGAAGGCACCCTCGATGTCGCCGAGGCCCAGGCCTTCTGCGACAACTACCAAGGCTGAGGACTGAACCATGGCACTGGCCAAGCGCATCATCCCTTGCCTGGACGTGGACAACGGCCGGGTGGTCAAGGGCGTCAAGTTCGAGAACATTCGTGATGCCGGCGACCCGGTGGAAATCGCCCGTCGCTACAACGAGCAGGGTGCCGACGAGATCACCTTCCTCGACATCACCGCCAGCGTCGATGGCCGCGACACCACCCTGCATACCGTCGAGCGCATGGCCAGCCAGGTGTTCATCCCGCTGACCGTGGGCGGTGGCGTGCGCACCGTGCAGGACATCCGCAACCTGCTCAATGCCGGTGCCGACAAGGTTTCGATCAACACGGCTGCGGTGTTCAACCCGGAGTTTGTGGGCGAGGCGGCGGACCGTTTCGGTTCGCAGTGCATCGTTGTCGCCATCGATGCCAAGAAGGTGTCCGGGCCAGGTGAAACGCCACGCTGGGAAATTTTCACCCACGGCGGGCGCAAGCCGACCGGGCTGGATGCAGTCGAGTGGGCGAAGAAGATGGAAGGCCTGGGTGCTGGCGAGATCCTGCTGACCAGCATGGACCAGGACGGCATGAAGAACGGCTTCGACCTGGGTGTTACCCGCGCCATCAGTGATGCGCTGGGCATTCCGGTGATTGCCTCGGGTGGTGTGGGTAACCTGCAGCACCTGGCTGACGGCATTCTGGAAGGGCATGCCAGCGCGGTGCTGGCGGCCAGTATCTTCCACTTTGGCGAGTACACGGTGCCGGAGGCCAAGGCCTACATGGCATCGCGCGGTATCGTCGTTCGCTGATCCATTGATTGGGGCTGCTTAGCAGCCCTTCGCGGGCACGCCCGCTCCCACAGGGATCTCTCCAAACCTGTGGGAGCGGGCGTGCCCGCGAAGGGCCGCAACGCGGCCCCAATTGCCTCAACCGTGGTTCTTGCCGAGCAACGCGTGATAAAGCTCGGTATCCCCAAGAATCCCCACCACCCTGTCGTTATCCTGCAACACCAGCTTGTTGCCGGTCTGATAACGAATCTGCAGCGCCTCGCGCATGCCGATGTCGGCGTGCACCACGGTCGGCCTGCGCTCCAGCAGCTCCACATCCTGCCCCGGTGCCCAGTTCTGCATGTCCAGCCCGTTCTGGCCCTGGCGTGCACGCTTGAGCGCGCCACCTTCGCCCAGGTCCAGCCACGAATCGATACCCGGGTCCAGGCACACCGAGCCATTGACCCGCTTGCAGTTGTCCAGGCTGCGCATCAGGCTGCGGCCGCACAGCACGTTCAGCGGGTTGGTGTGGGCGACGAAGGTACGCACATACTCGTCGGCCGGGTTGAGCACGATCTCCTCCGGCTTGCTGTACTGGATGATCCGCCCGTCCTTCATGATCGCAATGCGGGTACCCAGCTTCAGTGCCTCGTCCAGGTCGTGGCTGACGAACACGATGGTCTTGCTCAGCTTGGCCTGCAGGCCCAGCAGCTCGTCTTGCAGGCCTTGGCGGATCAGCGGGTCCAGTGCCGAGAACGGTTCGTCCATCAGCAGGATGTCGGCATCCATCGCCAGCGCCCGGGCCAGGCCCACGCGCTGCTGCATGCCGCCAGACAACTCGTCCGGCTTCTTGTTGCGCCACTGGGTCAGGCCCACCAGCTCGAGCTTCTCGTCCACCAGCTTGCGCCGTTCCTTTTCAGGGCGGCCCTGCATTTCCAGGCCAAAGCTGATGTTCTCGCGCACCGTCAGCCAAGGCATCAGGGCGAACTTCTGGAACACCATGGCAATGCGCTTGGTGCGCATCATTTTCAGCTCGGCCGGGCTGCAGTGGGCAATGTCGATGTGCTTGCCTTCGTGCTCGACAAACAGCTTGCCGCGGCTGACGGTGTTCAGGCCGTTGATGCAGCGCAGCAGGCTCGATTTGCCCGAGCCGGACAAGCCCATCAGCACGCAGATCTCACCCTTGTTGATATCAAGGTTGGCCTTTTCGACGCCGACCACCAGGCCGGTCTGCTTGAGGATCTGTTCGCGGGTCTTGCCCTGGTCCAGCAGCGACAGTGCCTCGCGCGGCTTGTTGGAGAAAATGACGTCGACGTCTTCGAAACGAATGATGCTCATGCCTCACCCCTTACCGGCAGTTCCGGTTGCTTGCAGATACGGTCGAGCATGATTGCCAGCAGCACGATCGCCAGGCCCGCTTCGAAGCCCAGGGAAATATCGGCGGTGTTCAGTGCGTTGACCACAGGTTTGCCCAGGCCGTCAGCGCCCACCAGGGCGGCGATCACCACCATCGACAGCGACAGCATGATGCACTGGGTGACGCCGGCGGCGATGCTGGGCATCGCATGCGGCAGTTCGATACGGGTAAGCAATTGGCGACGCGAGCAGCCAAAGGCCTTGCCAGCGTCCATCAGCTCCTGCGGGACGTCGCAGATGCCCAGGTAGGTGAGGCGGATTGGTGCCGCAATGGCGAAGACCACGGTAGAGATCAGCCCCGGTACCACACCCAGGCCGAACAGGGTCAGGGTAGGGATCAGGTAGACGAAGGTGGGCACCGTCTGCATCAGGTCGAGTACCGGGCGCATGGCGGTATAGAACATTGGTTTGTGCGCAGCCAGGATGCCCAGGGGCACGCCAATCACCACGCACACCACCGTGGCGAAGGTCACCTGCGCCAGGGTTTCCATGGTTTCCTGCCAGTAACCCAGGTTGAAGATCAGCAGGAATGACAGGGCAACGAACGCGGTCAGCCCCCACTTGCGCTGGATCAGGTGTGCCAGGCCGGCGAACAGGGCGATGAGGACGAACGGGTTGAACCAGGTCAGGGCACTGGTGACCCCATGGATCATGAATTCCAGGCCTTGCGCGATGGCGTCGAAGTAATTTGCGCCGTTCTGGGTCAGCCACTCGACGAACGACGCGATGTACTGGCCCAGGGGTATTTTCTGATCGATAAGCATGATAGCGAGCTTCCACCTGCATAGATTGAAATCAACCCGGGGCAGGCACGGTCCTGCCCCGAGGTAGCGCTATTGCGTGCTGCGTTATTGCGCCAGCTTGGCCTTGGCCGCCTCAAGGCCGGGTTTGCCATCAACAGTGGTAACGCCGGCAAGCCAGGTGTCCAGCTTGCCGGGGTTGTCTTTAAGCCACTTCTTGGCGGCTGCTTCGGGTTTCATCTTGTCGTCCAGGACATAGCCCATCATGGTGCTTTCATCCTTGAGCTCGAACGACAGGTTCTTGAGCAGTTGGCCAACGTTGCTGCATTCCTGCGCGTAGCCCTTGCGGGTATTGGTCAATACGGTCGCCTTGCCGAAATCGGGCCCGAAGAAATCGTCCCCGCCGGTCAGGTACTGCATCTTGAAGCGGGTGTTCATCGGGTGCGGTTCCCAGCCCAGGAACACCAGGGCCTCGCCGCGTTTTTGCGCGCGGTCGACCTGCGACAGCATGCCGGCCTCGCTCGATTGCACAATCTTGAAACCGGCGTCCTTCAGGCCGAAGGCGTTCTTGTCGATCATGCTCTGGATGGTGCGGTTGCCATCGTTGCCGGGCTCGATGCCGTAGATCTTGCCGTCCAGTTCCTTCTTGAACTTGGGAATGTCGGCGAAATCTTTCAGGCCCTTGTCGTACAGCGCCTGGGGCACGGCCAAGGTGTACTTGGCGTTTTCCAGGTTGGCGCGCACCGTTTCCACGGTGCCAGCGTCGCGGTACTGCTTGATGTCGTTCTCCATGGTCGGCATCCAGTTGCCGAGAAACACGTCCAGGTCCTTGCCGGTGGCCAGCGACTTGTAGGTCACGGGTACCGAGATCATGGTGGTGTGGGTTTTGTAACCCAGGGCTTCGAGCACAACGCTGGTGGTCGCGGTCGTGACTGTGATGTCGGTCCAGCCGACGTCGGAGAAACGTACCGTCTGACACTGCTCGGGTTCGGCGGCCTGGGCCAGCAAGGGCGTGGACAGCAACGCAACCAGCAACAGCGAGGGTGAACCTTTCATGGATGGACTCCTGAGATATTGTCTTCGGGTTCGCGTGGGTCGCCGGGCTTTCTGAGGGTCCGGTCGACCAGGCCTGCAGAGGGCAGGATGCGTGGCCGTGCTTTACGAGTCGCTTTCGATAATCCTCCAGCGCCGGGCAATCGCCTACTGGTAGGGTCGTATCCAGTACGGAACGGGTCGTATCCAGTAAGGGCGATGTCGCTTATGGGTTTATCCACCCCCTCGGCCGCATTTTTGCGTCACCAGGCCGCCGGAAAGCGGCGTGGTGAGGGCCGCTCCTTGAGCAAAAACAGCGCGGCGCGGCTGGACAAAAGTACGTCGGTTGCAGACGGCGAGGGGTGCGGTAAAAGCCCGATGATGCTGGCATTCAAGGCGGCCCGCTGTTTGAGCCTAGCAGTTGCCCCGCCCTGCGCATGGCGCGCAGAGACAAGCCCAGCAAGAGGTGATTCGACAATGGCCATCAGCGTGTTCGACCTGTTCAAGATCGGTGTCGGGCCTTCCAGCTCCCACACCGTCGGCCCCATGCGTGCTGGCGCCCTGTTTGTTCAGGGCCTTCGCGAACGCGGCGAGCTGGAACGTGTAAAACGGATCGAAGTGCGCCTGTATGGCTCGCTGTCGGCCACCGGCATCGGTCACGGCACCGACAACGCCACGGTCATGGGCCTGATGGGCGAATGGCCTGACGCCATTGACCCGACCCAGATCGTGCCGCGCATCGCCGACCTGCGCGAAACCAACACGCTGCAGCTCGATAGCCGCTTGCCCATCGAGTTTGTCTGGGCCCGCGACATGCTGCTGCTGGACGAGAACCTGCCGTACCACCCCAACGCCATGACCCTGATTGCCGAAGGCGAGCAGGGCGAGTTGCACCGCGACACCTACTACTCGGTGGGTGGCGGCTTTGTGGTCGATGCCGCCCAGGCCGCCAGCGGTGTGCTGGATGCCGACCAGACGGTGCTGCCGTACGACTTCAACAGCGCCGCCGAACTGCTGCGCCTGTGCAAGCAAAACGACCTCAGCGTGTCGCAATTGATGATGGCCAACGAGAAGGTCTGGCGCAGCGAAGAAGAGATCCGCGCCGGCCTGCACAAGCTCTGGGAAGCCATGCAGGAATGCGTCAACAACGGGCTTAAATACGAAGGCACGCTGCCCGGCGGGCTGAACGTGCGCCGCCGCGCTGCCAAGCTGCACCGCAGCCTGCAGGAGATCGGCAAGCCCAACGTGATTGGCTCGACCATGAGCGCCATGGAATGGGTCAACCTGTTCGCCCTGGCGGTCAACGAAGAGAACGCCGCCGGTGGGCGCATGGTTACCGCACCCACCAATGGCGCGGCCGGCATCATCCCGGCGGTGCTGCACTACTACATGCGCTTCAGCGATGAGGTGAACGAGTCCAGCATTGTCGATTACTTCCTGGCTGCGGCTGCCGTGGGCATCCTGTGCAAGAAGAACGCGTCGATTTCCGGTGCCGAAGTGGGCTGCCAGGGTGAAGTCGGCTCAGCCTGCGCCATGGCGGCGGCAGGGCTTGCCGAAGTGTTGGGTGCCACCCCGCCACAGGTGGAGAACGCGGCCGAAATTGCCTTGGAACACAACCTCGGCCTGACCTGCGACCCGGTCGGCGGGTTGGTGCAGGTGCCGTGCATCGAGCGCAACGCGATTGCTGCGGTAAAAGCCATCAACGCGGTGCAAATGGCGCTGCGCGGTGACGGCGAGCACTTCATTTCCCTCGACCAGGTGATCCGCACCATGCGTGATACCGGGGCCGACATGCACGACAAATACAAAGAGACCTCGCGCGGTGGCCTGGCGGTCAGCGCTATCGAGTGCTGATCGTTACCAGATTTGCTGGCCTCTTCGCGGGTGAACCCGCTCCCACAGGCATTGCGCAGTACGTGTGGGAGCGGGTTCACCCGCGAAGAGGCCTTTGAAGGTTGATGCAGGTGCAACATAACCACCAATGCCTCCTTATGGTGCGCCCGCCGCCTACCGATCGTCGGGTGTCGCGATCAGTGTCGGCATTGTCGGTGACACTCAAGAGTGTCGTTTCTGGGCAACTTACGCTGCACGTGTCACCAAATTGCTCAGCCGTTACACGCACGGCGCCTAGCACGCCTGTTTTGCGACTATCTGCCAACTCGGCCGAAGCCCCTGATTTGCCTGATGCAGGTGTCGTTTTCAGGTTTTTTTGGATAGCCGTTCAATTTCAGGCACGGCGTTTGCGTTGAGATTGGCAACCTACCCCCGGAAAATGACCGAGGGGTCATAACAAGAAATCAGTGCCCGCCTGAGGCACACCCTGCATTTGTGTGAGGAGAAATCGCGATGACGTCGTACACCTCCGGGACCCCAACCCAGAACCGCACAGCACCCCAGTCCATCGGGTTTCTTCTACTGGACAATTTCACCCTGATTTCCCTGGCATCGGCCGTCGAGCCGCTGCGCATGGCCAACCAGCTTTCCGGCCGCGAGCTGTACCGCTGGCACACCCTGACTGTCGACGGCGGCCAGGTCTGGGCCAGCGACGGCCTGCAGATCACCCCCGATGCCGCCATGCACAGCGCGCCGCCCATCGATACCGTGATCGTCTGCGGCGGCGTGGGCATCCAGCGCACTGTTACCCGTGAGCATGTCACCTGGCTGCAGGCCCAGGCCCGTCAGTCGCGCCGCCTTGGCGCGGTGTGCACCGGCAGCTGGGCCCTGGCCTGTGCCGGGCTGCTCGACGGTTTCGATTGCAGTGTGCACTGGGAGTGCCTGGCGGCCATGCAGGAGGCCTACCCACGGGTGAACATGAGCACTCGGCTGTTCACCCTCGACCGTAACCGCTTCACCAGCTCCGGCGGCACTGCTCCGCTGGACATGATGTTGCACCTGATCAGCCGCGACCATGGCCGCGAGCTGTCGGCGGCCATCTCCGAGATGTTCGTCTACGAGCGCATCCGCAACGAGCAGGACCACCAGCGCGTGCCGCTCAAGCACATGCTCGGTACCAACCAGCCGAAGTTGCAGGAAATCGTCGCGCTGATGGAGGCCAACCTCGAAGAGCCGATCGACCTGGACGAACTGGCGGTGTACGTGGCGGTGTCGCGACGCCAGCTTGAGCGGCTGTTCCAGAAGTACCTGCACTGCTCGCCATCGCGCTACTACCTGAAACTGCGCCTGATCCGTGCGCGGCAGTTGCTCAAGCAGACACCGATGTCGATCATCGAAGTGGCGTCGGTGTGTGGTTTTGTGTCCACGCCGCACTTCTCCAAGTGCTACCGCGAGTACTTCGGCATTCCGCCGCGTGACGAGCGTGTGGGTTCCAACACCGCGCAGCAGGTAGCGATGATGCCGATTCCGCAGGCCATGACCCTGTCGCCGCACAGTGGGCCGATGGCCGCGCTTAGCCAGGCGCGCAACGAGTCGACCTTTGCCAGCGTAAGGCTCTGACACCGCGCCGGGCTTTTCGCGGGCACGCCCGCTCCCACAGGTACTGCACAGGCCTCGATCTGTGTGTAGTCACTGTGGGAGCTGGCTTGCAGGCGATAGGGCCAGTACAGGAAAAAGAATCAGGCTCGCTTGTTGAAACTCGCCAGCGCTGGCAGCAGCTGCTTGTCGATGGCCTGGCGTACAGCAGGCAGGATCGTCGCACTACCGGTGTACATCTGCTCCACCATCCCCTTCAGCGCCCGCGCATTGGGCTCGGTCAGCCCACGCACCACCGCTTCACACGCCTGTTCGGCACTGGCCCCGGCTGGAATATCGAAACCGCGGGCGCGCAGGTGGCCGGCGAGGTCGTCCTGGTCAATCAAATCCGCATGCATCATGGCTGTTGTCCCTTTTATCGCGAAGAGAGTGCTGCTGTGATTCAGGACCGATTCTGTGACGTGCGCAACAGCCTCGCAAGGACAGAATATCGCCATGGCTGCTTTGGCTAAGAACAGGTCGTTTACGGCTAAATCCCCCGCCCGGCAAGCACGCACACTGAAGCCATTCACGGTACCCGAGGGTTTGGTCACCCTCGCTCACGCACAGTGGATGTTGCTCGCTCTTGGCCCCGGTAGCTCACGGCTTTCCGGGGTTATTTTTTTGTGTTTCTCAACAGTTCCATCTTATAAAACTTCTAGCAGCCTAGTATTTCTGCCAGGTGACGGAAAGATCCTGATAGTGCTCTCCTGCGGGCGACGGTTTTCCACAGGAGCGGAAAAGTGAATACCACGATCTGGAACAGAATCCTGCTTGCCTCAATGGTGATGTTTTTTGGGGGATGTTCAATCTCTGAGCGCACCGTGGCTGCGGCCAACAGTACACCCCCTCAACTTTTCACACTTGAACCTACGCCTGAGCGCAACGTCCTGCAAAAAACGGCTAGCGGCTACCTGGCCACATTGTTGGGTGACCCGGCGAACGCGGAAGTTACTCTGGTCAAGATCGACCCTGCACGGGTGAGCCAGCAGACGCAGGATTTGGCGGTGAGCTTGCCGGACGGTAAAACCGCCCAGTTTCATCTCCGCGATTTCACCACCCTCAAATCGGGTATAGACAGCTGGGTTGGCTACAAGCCTTCGGCATGGAAAGCGACCCACGCGGCCTCCGCTTCGGAGATTGATTACGACCCATTTTATTATCTGTCCATGGTGCGTGAGGGTGACAAACTGGTGGGCAATCTCATTGTCGAGGGGCAGCGTTATCGACTGGACTCTATTGGTTCAGGGCGGTATGTCTTGATCAAAGTTGACGAGTCCAAACTTCCTCCAGACGGCGAACCCCTCGTAGCCCCTGCAGGGGGCGCGCGCGATGACACCAAAGTGAAATCGCCGCAATCCGCGCACAGCGTAATACGCTTGATGTTCTTGGCAACCAATCAACGAAAGGCCGCTAACCCCTGGTGGTGGCTTGACCTTCTCCTGGCGATGAGAGATGCCAACCAATACATGAAAAACAGTGACGTGCAGATCACCTACCAATGGGCCGGGAATTTTTATGGGGATTACGACGAGACTGGAAGAAGCAGCTCCCAGCAACTGGGAGATATCGGTAATGCCCAGCCGTTCGCATCGCAAGTCCTGAGCATGCGAGAGGAATTAAGAGCGGATATGGTCTTAATGTATACTACAGAGCCTTCGGTGTGCGGCAGAGCCTACATTTCGACGGGCAAGAATTCGCCTCATTCGATAGTTACCTGTCCCAGATCGCTTGCGCACGAACTTGGTCATAACATCGGTGCACTGCATAAACAGGGCGAGACTGGAAATGTTCCTGAATATGCATACGGCTACGAGACCCCTCTTTATAACCTACACACTCAGATGGTAGCGTCTCGCGACGCTTTACCTAATTTCTCCAACCCCCGTGTGACCTACCTGGGCATGCCGTTAGGGGATAGTAAATTTAATGACGTTGCGAGGCGGTTTAACGAACGCCGGGAAACCGTCGAGAATTTTTACCCGCCACCAAATCCGTTGACGGTACTGGTGCAACTTTTCAGTGATTATAATCAACGGGGTGACATGTGCACCTTGAAAATCGAGCCGGGTGTAGATCAGCCGTCATGCAATAAGGTAAAGTCTATAAGGGTTTATGACTTTGCCCCAGGAATGAAACTTTGCTTTAGATCGGAGGAGTATAGAAGAGTTTGTTACGCTGGTTCGTATGCTGGTGACTTTGCGGTGCCTAATCTTAAAGCGGTAAGCGTGCTCCCATCCGGGTTGGTTCGCGAGGGGAGGGTTGGCGATGACGCATTTTACGGTGACGTTAAATATGTTGAATACGCAATGGATAACCAAGTGACGATTAAATTGTATTCGCTTGCGGACTTTAAGGGGGAAACCTGCGAGTTTCGCATGCCCACGAGTACCGTAGGCAGCCTGTCCGAGTGGCCGCAATGTGCGGCTCTCAGCGGCGGCAAGTCACGCTCTGCCAAAGTATTTTCTTTTTCCAGTCCCTATAACAAGCTGTGCTTTTTCAACGCAGATCACCGTCAAAGTCTCTGTTTTAACGGAAACTATCAAGGTAATTTCTCGATCCGAAACTGGGACGTGGGCACGGATTTGCCGTCGGGTCTGGTCAGGACGCATCGTGGTGGCGGCTATATGAACGGTTCTGTGCATCGCATTTCCTATGGGAATGACTCAGAGGATTGGCCTCCCGCACCTTGAGTGCTACCGTAGATTCGGGGCGTAATATGCGCCCCGGATTCCATTACTCACCCAATTATCGTCATAAAAGCCGTCGGAGATGAAATCGCGCAGTGCCTTGCGCACATGCAGCGGGTGCATGCCGGGCGTGGTGGAGAGGGTTTGGTTACCCTCGCTCACGCACACGCACAATGGAGGTGCTCGCTCTTGGCCTCGGTAGCTCACGGCTTTTAGGCATCATTTTTTGCAACTGTTATTTATGTCAGTTGTTGGGAGTCGATGTCCATGGTCAAGTAAGGCTCCCATAGCAGGAGCATGGACATGAACCGGAAACAATTGAAATTCTGCTTGCTTGGTGTTGTGTTTCTTTTTGGAGGATGCACAGCTTCGGACCCTGCAAACTACCTCGAAAGTTCGGCGGTTACGCTATTTCAGATCAAGCCAGACCAGAACCGCGCCGCCCTTGAGAGGCAATCCGGTACTGACCAGTATTTGAAAATTTTGTTGAATGTGGCAGAAGACGCTGAAGTTAAAGAAGTGCAGGTCAAGCCGGGGCTTGTATCGAAAGATACGACGATGCTATCAATGCCTCTGACTGACGGCAGAACGGTGAGCTTCAAGTTGTCAAGAAGCGATAATGTAGCTTCGGGAATGGTAGGGTGGGTTGGTGATATGCCTTCCAATCGTAGACAACTCTACCCCTCACCTGCGGAAATTAATATGGATCCGCTAAACTGGGTTTCGCTGGTGAGCGACGGTAAGCTGGTCGTTGGGGATATCCGTGTGGAGGGGCAGCTCTACCGTTTAACGGCGGTTGGCAAAGGCCAGCAAGTTTTGGTCAAGGTTGATGAATCAAAACTACCACCAGAAGCAGCGCCGATAGCTGCTCCGGTGCAACCACAGGGCAATGCCCAGTTGGTCATTGCTCCTCTGTCGTCAAAAAGTACGATTAGGGTGCTTTTCGTGACAACCCGGCAGTCCAGGGCGCGATTTCCGAATTACAAGATAGAATTGGCGCAGGCGTTACAAAACGCCAACCAATACTTGATCAATAGCAAAGTCGATGCGGTGTACGAGCTGTCGGATATTTACGATTCTGACTACGATGAAACAGGCAAAGAACCCCAAACTCAGCTTAATGATATGATAGCTGATAAACCATTAGGGGCCAAAATTCATATCGAACGTGAAAAAGTACGCGCCGATCTGGTATCGATGCTTTCCACGTATAGTATTTACTGTGGTATAGCAAAAATGCCAGCGCGCAAGGAGACGGCTTTCTCGTCCATTAGTTGTTTTGGTGCGTTAGGCCACGAATTAGGGCATAACATGGGGGCTATGCATAGTGACGAGTTTCCCGATCAGGGCATACCCGCTTACGCTTATGGCTACAAGCATACAGCGCCAAATTTCCATACGCAGATGCGAACGTCGCATGGTGCCATTCCCTATCATTCAAACCCGCGGCTGCAGTACCAAGGGGTTCCTATGGGTACGGTAGATAAAAATGATGTGGCGCGGACTTTCAACGAAAATCGGGACACTGTTGCCAATTTTTATCCGGACCCTGCTCATCGCGTTCGTTTGTGGTTGTATGGGGCGAACCGGGGTTGTTTCATTGATTTAAAGCCGGGTGAACAAGCGCTGCTCTCTTGGTATACGGAATGCAAGGATAATGATGTCGATCCCGTACGGGTAGAGGTAAAAGACTTCTACAGCGGTTCGACCCCGAGAAAATTATGCTTCTCCAACATTTTTTACACAGTAAGGAGCTGTTATACGGGCAGTAACTTTTCTGGGGATTTTGTTATCACGAGCGTTCATTCTGGCGGTGGTAAACCAGAGGGGTTCAAATTTACAAGAAGACTGATAGGGCCAGTCTATAGGGTGTCATACGAGTGATCGTTTTGATTATCCGCTTCTACTCTGTCTGATTGTTGCGAGTGAAGGCGCCTAGGTGCTTCGTATCTATGGAGACCCTGGCGCCGGTTCTCTGGTTATTCAAGAAGGAAGTTTTATCGTACGCCCCATATATTGCGGCGCCTGCGCCCCCTCCTGTTGCTCTACCAAGTGATTCAATCGGCAAACAGTCGTGTGCCCAAAAGGCGCTGACTTCGGCCCCGCTAGGTCCACGTGCAGTAACATCTGCTCGCTCGCCGCCAGCGCCTCGTCGAACCCTGCCCGGTGCAGGCTGTGATACACGTGAAGACGCTTGCGATCAAAGCCGATGATCTGCGTCTGCACCCACACCTCGGTGCCCAGCTTCACCTCGTGCAGATAATTGATATGCGCCTCCAGCGTGAACAGTGAATTACCGCTTTGCCCGCGGCTGTCGGCGTCCAGGCCAATGCGCTCCATCAGGGCATCGGTCGCGTAGCTGAAGATCAGCAGGTAGAAGGCATCCCGCAGGTGGCCGTTGTAATCGACCCAGTCCTCCTGGACCGTGGTGCGGTAAGTGATCAGAGCGGGCATCTTGGTCTCCTTAATCGCTAAACGACATGCCGTGGCTGGCCTTGCTGGTTTTCACCGCTTCCAGTACCGCCAGCAGGGTGTCGTCACGGTAGCGCTCCAGTGCAGCGATACTGCGCTCGCCCTGTTGCTCAGAGGTACCGTTCACCACATCGTCGATCAGCTTGTCGGTCAGTTCCGGTGCTGGCAGGTAGGTCCAGGGCAGCTTCAGGGCAGGGCCGAACTGTGACATGAAGTGGCGCATGCCGGCATCGCCACCGGCCAGGGTGTAGGTAAGGAACGTGCCCATGAACGACCAGCGCAAGCCTGCGCCGAAGCGAATCGCGTCGTCGATTTCGCCCGTGGTGGCAACGCCGTCGTTGACCAGGTGCAAGGCTTCGCGCCAGAGCGCTTCGAGCAGGCGGTCGGCAATGAAGCCTGGCACCTCCTTGCGCACATGCAGCGGGCGCATGCCGAGTGCGGTGTAGATGGTTTTGGCAGCTTCAATGGCCTCGGGTGAGGTGCGGCTACCGCCAACGATCTCCACCAGCGGCAGCAGGTACACCGGGTTGAAGGGGTGGCCGACAACACAGCGTTCAGGGTGAGTCGACGATTCGTAGAATTCGCTGGGCAACAGGCCGGAAGTGCTTGAGCCGATGATTGCGTCAGGCTTGGCTGCGGCGCTGATTTTTGCGTGCAGGTCGAGCTTGAGGTCCAGGCGCTCTGGTGCGCTTTCCTGGATGAAATCGGCGTTGCGCACGCATTCTTCGATGGTGCTGACGAACTTCAGCCGGTCCTGGGAGGCACTTTGGGCCAGACCTTGTTTTTCAAGCGCCGGCCAGGCGTTGGCGATACGTTTGCGCAGCGCCTGTTCGGCACCGGGCGCCGGGTCCCAGGCGACCACATCCAGGCCGTGGGCGAGGGCGCGGGCGACCCAGCCGCTGCCGATCACGCCGCTACCCAGGGCGGCAAAGGTCTTTATCTCGGTGATGAAGGGCATATCGGTCTCCTGAATGGATCAGCGGCGCTTGAGGTTCATTTTTTCCCGGCCTTCTGCCGGGCTGAGCACGCGGCCACCCATGCGGGTGATGATCTCGCTTGCGCGTTCCACCAGTTGGCCATTGCTGGCCAGCACCCCACGGTCCAGATACAAGTTGTCTTCCAGGCCCACCCGCACATTGCCGCCGAGCAAAACGGCCTGGGCGGCCATGGGCATCTGCATGCGGCCGATGCCGAAGCCGGCCCAAGTGACGTTGGCCGGCAGGTTGTCCACCATCGCCTTCATGGTGGTGGTGTCGGCCGGTGCGCCCCACGGGATGCCCAGGCACAGCTGGAACAGCGGGTCTTCGAGAAGGCCTTCCTTCATCATTTGCTTGGCGAACCACAGGTGGCCGGTGTCGAAGATTTCCAGTTCGGCTTTCACGCCCAGTTCGGTGATGCGCTTGGCGCCGGCGCGCAGTTGGGCCGGGGTGGACACGTAGATCGAGTTGCCGTCGCCGAAGTTGAGGGTGCCGCAGTCGAGGGTGCAGATTTCCGGCAGCAGCGCTTCGACATGGGCCAGGCGCTCCAGCGGGCCGATCAGGTCGGTGCCCGGGCCGAACTCCAGCGGCGTTTCACCCGGGCCGATTTCCAGGTCGCCGCCCATGCCGGCAGTGAGATTGACGATGATGTCCACGTCAGCTTCACGGATGCGTTCCATGACTTCGCGGTACAGCGCCACATCGCGGCTGAAGCGGCCGGTCTGCGGGTCGCGGACGTGGCAGTGGACCACGGTGGCGCCGGCCTTGGCGGCCTCGACGGCGGATTCGGCGATCTGTTTGGGGGTGACCGGGACCAGGTGGCTTTTCGAGGCGGTGTCGCCGGCGCCGGTGAGGGCGCAGGTGATGATGACGTCGTGGTTCATGGCGGGGTTCCTTGTGTTGTCTGTGCTGGCCCTATCGCCGGCAAGCCAGCTCCCACAGGGTTCGCGTGAACCCTGGGCGTAGGCAGAACCTGTGGGAGCGGGCGTGCCCGCGAAAGGGCCGGATCAGTTGGCAGTAAGCTTGAGGTTGTCTGCGGCCGGCTTGCCATCGAAGGTGGTCACGCCCTCAAGCCAGCGGGCTTTGTCATCGGGGTGGTCCTTGAGCCACTGGCGGGCCGATTCCAGCGCATCCTTGTGGTCGAGCAGCGGCTGCATCATGCGGCTCTCGTCCTCGGCGCTGAAGTTCAGGTTGGCCAGCAGGCGGTGGGCGTTGGGGCAGCGTTCGGCGTAGTCCGGGGCAGTCACTGTCCACACCGTTGCGCGGCCTTCGTCCGGGCCCAGGGCGTCCTGGCTCTCGCCCAGGTAGGCCATGTCGATGTTCACGTTCATCGGGTGCGGCGCCCAGCCGAAGAACACCACGGCCTCCTTGCGCCGCACGGCGCGGTCGACGGCAGCAAGCATGCCGGCCTCGCTGGACTCGACCAGCTGGAACTTGCCCAGGCCGAACTGGTTCTTGGTGATCATCGCCTTGATCTGGGTGTTGGCGCCGGAACCGGGCTCGATGCCGTAGATCTTGCCGCCCAGCTCCTTCTCGAACTTGTGGATGTCGGCGAAGGTCTTCAGGCCTTTGTCATACAGGTACTTCGGCACTGCCAGGGTCGCCCGGGCATCTTCCAGGCTGGGCTTTTCCAGCACCTTCACCTGCTGGGCATCGATGAACGGGGTGATGGTCTGGGTCATGATCGGGTTCCAGTAACCCAGGAACATATCCAGGCGCTTGTCGCGGATGCCGGCGAAGATGATCTGCTGCGAGGCGCTGGTCTGTTTGGTCTGGTAGCCCAGGCCGTCGAGCAGCACCTGCGCCATGGCGCTGGTGGCGATGACGTCGGTCCAGTTGACCACGCCCAGGCGGACATTCTTGCAGGCCGCAGGTTCGGCGGCGTAAAGCGGGGAAGTGGCGATGCTGCTCAGGGCAAGGGTCAACAGGCTGCGGCGGATCAAGCTGTGCATGGTGGCTCTCCATCGGCAGTGCATATTGTTATGGGGTTCGGTCTCTCTGGGCCGTGTGAACACGCTACGCTGCACGCAGGGTGAAAAATCGCACCCTGGCGACCAACACTTGCACGGAGGCGACCACCTTTGCCGTGGAGCATGCAATGCTGCAAAACATTCAATTTCTGCTGTTGCCCGGGTTCTCGGCCATGGGCTTCATCAGTGCCCTGGAGCCGCTGCGGGTAGCCAACCGGTTCAAGGGGCCGTCCTACCGTTGGCAGGTATTGAGCCTGGATGGCGGTGCGGTGCAGGCCAGCAACGGCATGTCGGTAAACGCCGATGCGGCGCTGGCCGCGGGCGAGCCTGCCGGCATCCTGCTGATCGTGGCCGGTTTCGATCCCCTGGCCTGTTATGGCCAGGCGCTGCAACAGGTGCTACGCCGCCTGGATCATGAAGGGGTGATACTCGGCGGCATCGACACGGGTGCAGTGGTACTGGCCGAGGCCGGCCTGCTCGACGGCCACCGCGCCACCGTGCACTGGGAGGCGCTGGAAGCGTTCAAGGAAAACTACCCGAGCCTGCAGGCGACCCAGGAGCTGTTCGAGATCGACCGGCGGCGCATCACTTGCGCTGGCGGCACGGCGTCCATTGACCTGATGCTCGACCTGATTGCACAGGCCCACGGCAGTGAACTGGCGGTGCAGGTGTCGGAGCAATTCGTGCTCGGGCGTATCCGCCAGCGACAGGACCACCAGCGCATGCAGATCGCCAGCCGCTATGGCATCAGCAACAAGAAGCTGGTGAAGGTGATTGGCGAAATGGAGCGCAACACCGAACAGCCGCTCAATACCCAGGTGCTGGCTGAAGCGGTGCAGGTGACCCGGCGCCAGCTGGAACGGCTGTTTCGTGTGCACTTGGACGACACGCCCAGTGGTTTCTATCTGCGACTGCGGCTGGACAAGGCGCGGCAGTTGTTGCGCCAGACCGACATGAGTGTGCTGGAGGTGGGGGTGGCTTGCGGGTTCGAGTCGGCTTCGTACTTTACCCGTTGTTACCGGGCGCGGTACCAGCGTTGCCCGCGGGAGGACAGGTTGGCCAGGGCAGTTTGATTTCCTCCTGCACTGGCCCTATCACCGGCAAGCCAGCTCCCACAGGTATTGCACAGCCTTTGAATGCCGTGGGGTACCTGTGGGAGCTGGCTTGCCGGCGATAGGGCCTGCGCAGGAAACAGGGATTTCACTGCTGGCCGATGGACTGCAAATACTCCGACCGGTCATCACTGCGCTGGGCCACGCAGGTATCCCAGGCCGCCTGGAATGCCTTGCTCCCCTGCTTCTCGGCATAGGTCTCAACCTTGCAATCAGCATCGCGCAGTTGCATCCACAGCTTCTCTGCCGCGTCCATGCGCCCGATCAGGGCAGTGGCCTGGTCGCTTTCGTCGGCATATTGATCGCGAATGCGCTGGATCAAGTCGTCGTAAGCCGATTTCAGCTCCCGCTCGGCCGTCTGCTTGTTGAATGCAGCGCAGGCGTAGGTCTGCTGATCGGTGTCGACGTTGTCGCACGGGGTGCTTTCTTCCTCGCCGGCCTGGGCGCCCGATACGACGGCCAGCAGCGCCAGCCATGCCAATGATTTCATCCCTTTTCTCCTCAACAGGCTGACGAATCGCAGGGATTCTCGCTCAGACGAGGGCGCGTGGGTAGCCACCTGTCCAAATGTTCATAAAGCAGCCCGAAAGGTCGTTAACGCGACTGCCTCTCATCGCCAGACGGCGTGCCAGAGGGCGTGTTGTCGCGCATTGACGCTTTCGGCAAACCCCCTGTCGTTTTTGCATCGGGGCGCCTTTGGGCACAGGCATATGCTGGCCCCAAAGCGCCGGCACAAGGTTTGGCGCCAACCATTCAATAAAAGGGGACAGCCTGATGAGCCCAGCCGAACTTCACGCCGACAGCATCGTCATCGACGGCCTGATCATTGCCAAATGGAACCGCGAGCTGTTCGAGGACATGCGCAAAGGCGGGCTGACTGCGGCCAACTGCACGGTGTCGGTCTGGGAAGGCTTCAAGGCAACCGTCGACCAGATCGCCGCCAGCCAGAAGCTCATCCGCGACAACAGCGACCTGGTGATGCCGGTGCGTACCACCGCCGACATCCGCAAGGCCAAGGAACTGGGCAAGACCGGCATCCTCTTCGGCTTCCAGAACGCCCATGCGTTCGAAGACCAGATCGCCTATGTGGACGTGTTCAAGCAGCTGGGCGTGGGCATCGTGCAGATGTGCTACAACACCCAGAACCTGGTGGGCACCGGCTGCTACGAGCGTGACGGCGGGCTGTCGGGCTTCGGCCGCGAGATCGTGGCGGAAATGAACCGCGTCGGCATCATGTGCGACCTGTCCCACGTCGGCTCCAAGACCTCCGAAGAGGTCATCCTCGAATCGAAGAAACCGGTCTGCTACTCCCACTGCCTGCCGTCGGGCCTTAAAGAGCACCCGCGCAACAAGTCGGACGAAGAGCTGAAATTCATCGCCGACCACGGCGGCTTCGTCGGCGTGACCATGTTCGCGCCGTTCCTGGCCAAAGGCATCGACTCGACCATCGACGACTACGCCGAAGCCATCGAGTACACCATGAACATCGTCGGTGAAGACGCCATCGGTATCGGCACCGACTTCACCCAGGGCCATGGGCAGGACTTCTTCGAGTACCTGACCCACGACAAGGGCTACGCCCGTCGTCTGACCAACTTCGGCAAGATCATCAACCCGCTGGGCATCCGCACCGTGGGCGAATTCCCCAACCTCACCGAAACCTTGCTCAAGCGCGGCCACTCCGAGCGTGTGGTGCGCAAGATCATGGGCGAGAACTGGGTCAACGTCCTCAAGGACGTCTGGGGCGAGTAAGCCGCTCTCCAAGCCTGATAGCCCCTGCCAGCAACGCCGGGGCACCCACATAAAAATTTGTATGGAGTTGAGTTTCCATGGCCAAGATCGCCCCGCAATTGCCAATCGAAGTCGACAGCGAGACCGGTGTCTGGACCAGCGACGCCTTGCCGATGCTGTACGTGCCGCGCCATTTCTTCGTCAACAACCACATCGGTATCGAGGAAGTGCTGGGCGCCGACGCCTATGCCGAGATCCTCTACAAGGCCGGCTACAAGTCCGCCTGGCACTGGTGTGAAAAGGAAGCCGAGTGCCATGGCCTGGAAGGCGTGGCGGTGTTCGAGCACTACATGAAGCGCCTGAGCCAGCGTGGCTGGGGCCTGTTCGAGATCCAGGACATCGACCTGGACAAAGGCACCTGCAGCGTCAAGCTCAAGCATTCGGCGTTCGTGTACGTGTACGGCAAGGTTGGCCGCAAGGTCGACTACATGTTCACCGGCTGGTTCGCCGGCGCAATGGACCAGATTCTCGCTGCCCGCGGCAGCTCGATCCGCACCGTGGCCGAACAGGTCTACGGCGGTTCGGAAGAAGGCCACGAAGATGGCCTGTTCGTTACAAAGCCGTTGTAAGCCGGAGATAGCGTCATGGCATTCGAAGCAATGTTCCAGCCGATCCAGATCGGCAAACTGACCATCCGCAACCGTGTGCTCAGCACCGCGCACGCCGAGGTCTACGCCACTGACGGCGGCATGACGACCGACCGCTACGTGAAGTACTACGAAGAGAAGGCCAAGGGCGGTATCGGCCTGGCGATCTGCGGCGGCTCGTCCGTGGTCGCCATCGACAGCCCGCAGGAATGGTGGGCGTCGGTCAACCTGTCGACCGACCGCATCATCCCGCACTTCCAGAACCTGGCCGACGCCATGCACAAGCATGGCGCCAAGATCATGATCCAGATTACCCACATGGGCCGTCGCTCGCGCTGGGACGGCTTCAACTGGCCGACCCTGATGTCGCCGTCGGGCATCCGCGAACCGGTGCACCGCGCCACCTGCAAGACCATCGAGGTGGAAGAGATCTGGCGTGTCATCGGCAACTACGCGCAGGCTGCGCGGCGTGCCAAAGAGGGCGGCCTGGACGGCGTGGAACTGTCGGCCGTGCACCAGCACATGATCGACCAGTTCTGGAGCCCGCGGGTCAACAAGCGTACCGATGAATGGGGCGGCACGTTTGAAGGCCGCATGAAGTTCGGCCTGGAAGTACTCAAAGCCGTGCGCGCCGAAGTGGGCGACGACTTCTGCGTGGGCATGCGCATCTGTGGTGACGAGTTCCACCCCGATGGCCTCAGCCACGAAGACATGAAGCAGATTGCCGCCTACTACGACGGCACCGGCATGCTCGACTTCATCGGCGTGGTCGGCTCGGGCTGCGACACCCACAACACCCTGGCCAACGTCATCCCCAACATGAGCTACCCGCCAGAGCCGTTCCTGCACCTGGCAGCCGGCATCAAGGAGGTGGTCAAGGTCCCGGTGCTTCACGCGCAGAACATCAAGGACCCGAACCAGGCCACGCGCATTCTTGAAGGCGGCTACGTGGACATGGTCGGCATGACCCGTGCGCACATGGCCGACCCGCACCTGATCGCCAAGATCAAGATGGGCCAGATTGACCAGATCAAGCAGTGCGTCGGTGCCAACTACTGCATCGACCGCCAGTATCAGGGCCTGGATGTGCTGTGCATCCAGAACGCCGCGACCTCCCGTGAATACATGGGTGTGCCGCACATCATCGAAAAAACCACCGGCGTCAAACGCAAGGTGGTGGTGGTTGGCGCCGGCCCTGCCGGCATGGAAGCAGCCCGCGTGGCTGCCGAACGTGGGCACGATGTGACCCTGTTCGAGAAGAAAGACCAGATCGGCGGGCAGATCACCATTGCCGCCAAGGCACCGCAGCGTGACCAGATCGCCGGCATCACCCGCTGGTACCAGCTGGAGCTGGCGCGCCTGAAAGTGGACCTGCGCCTGGGCACCGCTGCCAGCGTGGACGCCATCCAGGACCTGCGCCCGGACGTGATCGTGCTGGCGGTGGGCGGCCATCCGTTTGTCGAGCAGAACGAGCACTGGGGCGCTGCCGAAGGGCTGGTGGTCAGCAGCTGGGACGTGCTCGACGGCAAGGTTGCGCCGGGCAAGAACGTGCTGGTGTACGACACCATTTGTGAATTCACCGGCATGTCGGCAGCAGACTACATTGCCGACAAAGGCAGCCAGGTTGAAATCGTCACCGACGACATCAAGCCGGGCGTGGCCATGGGCGGCACGACCTTCCCGACCTACTACCGCAGCATGTACCCGAAAGAAGTGATCATGACCGGCGACATGATGCTGGAAAAGGTCTACCGCGAAGGCGACAAGCTGGTGGCGGTGCTGGAGAACGAGTACACCGGCGCCAAGGAAGAACGCGTGGTCGACCAGGTGGTGATCGAGAACGGCGTGCGGCCTGATGAACAGCTGTACTACGCGCTGAAAGAGGGCTCGCGCAACAAGGGCCAGATCGATGTGGAGGCGCTGTTTGCCATCAAGCCACAGCCGATCCTCAGCCAGCCGGGCGAAGGTTACCTGCTGTACCGCATCGGCGACTGCGTGGCCCAGCGCAACGTGCATGCGGCGATCTACGACGCCTTGCGCCTGTGCAAGGATTTCTGATCGCACCGTCTTTCTAGAGGCGGGACTGGCCCCCCTGTAGGAGCGGCCTTGTGCCGCGAAAGGGTCGCGAAGCGGCCCCCAGCATTTCATCGGTATCAAGGATGCTGGGGCCGCTACGCAGCCCTTTCGCGGCACAAGGCCGCTCCTACAGGGGTCCGCGCTGGCCTTTGGGGTGGCGCAAGAATTTAGCTGTTGTGGGAGCCTCCCATGTTGAACACCCTTCTACCCATCCTGCTGTTCGCTGCCCTTGGCCTGGCGGTGCTCGGCGCCCTGCGCCGGGTGCGCATGTGGCGGCGTGGCCGGGCCTCCAAGGTCGACCTGATCGGCGGCCTGCTGGCCATGCCGCGCCGTTACCTGGTGGACCTGCACCACGTCGTCGAGCGCGACAAGTACATGTCCAAGACCCACGTGGCCACCGCTGGCGGCTTCGTGCTGTCGGCCGCGCTGGCGATCCTGGTGCATGGCTTTGGCCTGCAAAGCAAAGTCCTCGGCTACGCGCTGCTGGTGGCCACGGTGATCATGTTCACTGGCGCCATCTTTGTCTTCAAGCGCCGCCTCAACCCGCCTGCGCGCCTGTCCAAAGGCCCGTGGATGCGCTTGCCGAAGAGCCTGCTGGTATTTGCCGCAAGCTTCTTCATTGCCACCCTGCCGGTCGCCGGCATCCTGCCTGCCAACACGGGTGGCTGGGTGATGGTCGCAGTGCTCGGCCTGGGCGTGCTGTGGGGCGTGTCGGAGCTGTTCTTCGGCATGACCTGGGGTGGCCCGATGAAGCACGCCTTCGCCGGTGCGCTGCACCTGGCCTGGCACCGCCGCGCCGAGCGCTTTGGCGGCGGACGCTCCACCGGCCTCAAGCCGCTGGACCTGGAAGACCCCAACGCGCCGCTGGGCGTGGAAAAACCGGCTGACTTCACCTGGAACCAGCTGCTGGGCTTCGATGCCTGCGTGCAGTGCGGTAAATGTGAAGCCATGTGCCCGGCTTTTGCTGCTGGCCAGCCGCTGAACCCGAAAAAGCTCATCCAGGACATGGTCATCGGCCTGGCCGGTGGCACGGACGCCAAGTTCGCCGGTAGCCCGTACCCGGGCAAGCCGATCGGTGAACACGGCGGCCATCCGCACCAGCCTATCGTCAATGGCCTGGTCGACGCTGAAACGCTGTGGTCGTGCACCACCTGCCGTGCCTGCGTCGAGGAATGCCCGATGATGATCGAGCACGTCGATGCCATCGTCGACATGCGCCGCCACCTCACCCTGGAAAAGGGCGCCACCCCGAACAAGGGCGCCGAGGTGCTGGACAACCTGATCGCCACCGACAACCCCGGCGGCTTCGCCCCAGGCGGTCGCATGAACTGGGCTGCCGACCTCAACCTGAAACTGCTGTCGGAGGTGAAAACCACCGAAGTGCTGTTCTGGGTTGGCGACGGTGCCTTCGACATGCGCAACCAGCGCACCCTGCGTTCGTTTGTCAAAGTACTGAAGGCCTCGGGCGTGGACTTTGCCGTGCTCGGGCTGGAAGAACGCGACAGTGGCGACGTGGCCCGCCGCCTGGGCGACGAAGCGACCTTCCAGCAACTGGCCAAACGCAACATCCAGACCTTGGCCAAATACAAGTTCCAGCGCATCGTCACCTGCGACCCGCACAGCTTCCATGTGCTGAAGAACGAGTACGGCGCATTGGGCGGCGAGTACCAGGTGCAGCACCACAGTACCTACATGGCCGAACTGATCGCGGCCAACAAGCTCAACCTGGCCCAGCACAAGGGCGGCAGCGTCACCTACCACGACCCGTGCTATCTGGGCCGCTACAACGGTGAGTACGAAGCGCCGCGTGAAGTGCTCAAGGCGCTGGGTATCGAAGTGCGCGAGATGCAGCGCTCGGGCTTCCGTTCCCGTTGCTGCGGCGGTGGCGGCGGTGCACCGATCACCGACATCCCGGGCAAGCAGCGTATCCCCGACATGCGCATGGACGACATTCGCGAAACCGAGGCCGAGTTGGTGGCCGTGGGTTGCCCACAGTGCACCGCCATGCTCGAAGGCGTGGTCGAGCCGCGCCCACAGATCAAGGACCTGGCGGAGCTGGTGGCCGACGTGCTGATCGAAGAGGACGCGCCGTCTGCCGCAAAGCCGCAAACGGCCAAACGTGAACCTGCGGAGGTGCACTGATGAGCGACATTATCCGCCGCGACCCACGCGCCGAGTGGATCGCCCGTAACCGCCTGCACCCGCTGCACGCGGCCATGCAGACGCAACAAACCAGCTGGATGGGGCCCAATGGCCTCATCCGCAAGAACCCCCATGCGATTGCCGCAGGCTTCATCGGCCCGGCCGGCATCAAGCGCATCGACCGCAGCGGCGCCCAGCAGGGTACCGGTGTGGGCGGGCGGCGCACGGCGGCGGCAGAGGTCAAGCTGCCGCTGCACCAGGTACCGGCGCCGGCGTTCTACATCGCGGTGGTGCCGGACATGGTCGGTGGCCGCCTGAGCAGCCACGACCGCGACCTGCTCGGCCTGGCCCACAGCCTGGCCGGCAGTGACGGCGCAGTGCTGGCGGTGGTCTTTAACGAGCACAAGGAAAGCAACTTTTCCACCGCTGGCGTCGACCGCCTGCTGGTCGTCGAGGGCGAGGCCTTCGAGGGTTATGCACCGGAGCAACTGGTGCAGGGCCTGCGGGCTGTGGATAACCAGTTCACCCCGCGCCACTGGCTGCTGCCTGACAGCCGCACCGGTGGCGGCGAACTGGGCCGACGCCTGGGCGCGGCGCTGGGCGAGCGCCCGGCCACGCGCGTATGGCAGGTCAAGGACGGCCAGTGCATCGGCCGCGCCGGTGCTGGCCAGCAAGACCTGCAACGTGCGGTGCCACGGCTGATACTGGCGGCGGCGGAGTGCGCCGAGCCGGTCAGCGAAACCCGTCACGAAGCCTTGCCGGTGGAGTTGTCCACAAGCGTGGCGCGCAGCCTGTCGCGCATCGAAGACCTGGGCTCGGTGGCCGTGGACCCGGCCACCATTGCCATGGCCGAGGCCGAGTTCATCATCTCGGGCGGCAACGGGGTCAAGGACTGGGACCTGTACCACCAGGCCACCGCAGCCCTTGGCGCCACCGAAGGCGCCTCGCGGGTGGCGGTGGACGACGGCTTCATGCCGCGCAACCGCCAGGTGGGTGCTACCGGCACCTGGGTTACCGCGCGTGTGTACGTGGCTGTGGGTATCTCGGGTGCCATCCAGCACCTTCAGGGCATCGGCGCCTGCGACAAGGTGGTGGCGATCAACATGGACCCGGGTTGCGACATGATCAAACGGGCGGACCTGTCGGTGATTGGCGACAGTTCGGCGATTCTCAAGGCATTGATCGAGGCTGTGGACAACTACCGCAGCGGCGGCCAGCGCGACGCGGCATAAGGGCACGACCATGAGTACGAAAGTGATCAGCCTGGTTTCCATCGGTGCCCACCCAAGCTCCGGGCGCGCCCGGCGCGCCGAGCAGGATGCCCGCGCCGTGGAACTGGGGTTGCAGCTGGCTGGGGATAACTTGCAGGTGGTACATGCTGGCAATCCACAGGAAGAGGCTTTGCGCGCTTACCTGGGCATGGGCCTGGACCATCTTGACGTGCTGGAGCAGCCGGCCGGTGCCGATGTGCTGGGCGTGCTGGGGGATTACCTGCGCGACGCCGGAGCACAGCTGGTGCTGACCGGTAGCCAGGCCGAGACGGGTGAAGGGTCGGGCATGTTGCCATTCCTGCTGGCCGAAAAGCTTGGCTGGCCGTTGATCGTGGGGTTGGCCGAGGTGGAGTCGATCGAGAACGGCACCGCTCAGGTATTGCAGGCCTTGCCGCGGGGCCAGCGGCGCCGGCTGAAAGTGCGCCTGCCGTTGCTGGCGACTGTGGATAACGCTGCGCCCAAGCCGCGCCAGAGCGCATTCGGGCCGGCGCGACGTGGTGTGCTGGCGGCGCGTAATGTGGCCATTGTCGAAGATGAGTTGCTGGCCGATGCCGAGTTGCAACCGGCCCGCCCTCGGCCCAAGCGCCTGAAGGTGATCAAGGCCAAGAGCGGTGCAGACCGCATGAAAGCAGCAACAGCCAAGGCCAGTGGTGGCGGTGGCAAGGTGCTGAAGGACGTTTCGCCACAGGAAGGTGCTGAGGCCATCCTCAAGCTGCTGGTGGAAGAAGGCGTGCTGCGCTAAGACCTTTACTGGCCTCATCGCCGGCAAGCCAGCTCCCACAGGATCACCACTGCCTACGGGTTCAGTGAAATACCTGTGGGAGCTGGCTTGCCGGCGATTGGCCCTGACAGACTAATGATGTTCCCTGGCTACATTGAACGCCCACTACCCCAATGCCCCGCCCTTCATCGAACCACTTCACAGTGCCCTCCTGGCGGCTGTGTATAAGTCACTCCTGGGTAATGCCCAAGTAGTAACCATTACCCCAGCACATCGCTGCATTTCACGAAACTGGCAGCACTATCAGGTACGCCTGTATTTTGCCCACGGAATCTGTTCGCCAAGGTGTGGATAAAGTGTTGGTGTATGGCTGGGGGCCATATATAAAGGGGCTTACAGAGTTTTGATCATAAACTGATCAACTCTGAGCCGGCTCCTCAGACACAGACATGCGTGCCTCCAACGGGTTTTGCCCACAATCGCTGTTAGCGGGTCTGTGGATAATCTGTTCGGCACTGCCTGAAAGCCGCGCAGGTCATGGCGTGTGAGGAGTTGATCAGAAAATGATCAAATAGGGGTGAATGCCTCCTGATCCATGATTATCAAGGCCTTGAGTCGTTTATCCACAGACCAGAGGCTGCATTGCCGCGTTTTGCTCACAAACTCTGTTGGTGTCTCTGTGGACAAGTTGTATGAACATCGCTGTAGCCCAGAAAGCATGAGGCCTTGACGTGATTGGTTGAATAGTGACCAGTTGCCGGCCTGCTATTTTTGCCAGTACGCAAACGCAATTTTCCTCATTACCCTGTCCACACGCTTCGTGACTTGTGGATAACCATGACGACATTCCTGCTAAGCATCGACCGCCAGCACTCTGTACTGGGTAGGGGGCGTCACGAGGCGCGCGCTTTTTCGCCTTACGGTGCCTTGAGCGCGGCACTGATACCAGGGTTGGCTTTCTGTGGTCAGCATCCGGATCCGCTGACAGGCTGTTATCCGCTGGGCAATGGTCGCCGCTTCTACAGTCCGAGCCTGAGGCGGTTCATCAGCTCTGACTCGCTAAGCCCGTTCGGCAAGGGAGGTATCCATGCATACGCCTATTGTGGCGGCGATCCCGTGAATCGCCATGACCCGAGCGGGGCGTTCTGGGGCGTCGTGCTCAGAATCGTTGGCGTGGCGTCCAGCGGTGCTACGTTGTTCGGCTCGTTGGCACGTACTGCCAAGAATGTAGTGGGGCGCAGGGCCGCTTTCTGGGCCAACAATAACCCTCCGGGGGGAGGCGGGCCTGTGCCCTCCGTGCGCCATCAGGAGCTGCCTCATGCATCCAGGGTCTCGAATCAGCAGTTTTTCATAACCGGGAGCGCTGGGGTAGCTGGGCAGTTGGCTGCTGCGATCTCTGGTGTGACGCCTGCCTTCCAGACAGCAACAGATGTATTGGGCGTGGTGAATTCAGTTACCAACCTGAGCGGCGGTTCGATAGGTAACTTTGCTGCAGCACGTGAGGTAGGGAGTTACTTATGGGCAAACCCACGTGAAATTCCCGTGGTCGCTCTGGAGACTTTCATGGATGTGACGATGGTGGACGAGGTGTTCGCTAACGTGGGCCGGGGGTTTACAGCAGTAGCGGAAAGGATAAGGTCAGCGCGCCCGACCCCGCACGACGTCACCGTGTAGCGTCAGGCGCGGGTGTCCAAACGTCGGCCGACGCGCTCCAACTCGCCAGGCAAGTGGAGCGCGGCAGCCTAACGCTAAATACTCACTGCGCCTTCACCTCTTTCAGGTATGGAGCAGGCTCTGCACCCAAGTTGGCCAATACACGGTCGCTGTACCAGTCAATGAAGTTCACCACACCAAACTCGTAAGTCTTCGAGTAAGGCCCCGGCTGGTACGCCGTGGAGTTGATGCCACGCTGGTTTTCTTCCGCCAGGCGGCGGTCCTGGTCGTTGGTGGCGTCCCACACCTTGCGCATGCGCTCTGGGTCGTAGTCCACACCTTCCACGGCGTCCTTGTGCACCAGCCACTTGGTGGTGACCATGGTTTCCTGGGCGCTGATCGGCCACACGGTGAACACGATCATGTGGTCGCCCATGCAGTGGTTCCACGAGTGCGGCAGGTGCAGGATGCGCATCGAGCCCAGGTCCGGGTTCTTGATGCGGCCCATCAGCTTCTGGCAGGCCTGCTTGCCGTCCATGGTCATCGATACCGTGCCTTTGAGCAGCGGCATGCGCACGATACGGTTACGCAGGCCGTGGCTCTTGTGCAGGTACGGGATCTTTTCGGCTTCCCAGGCGGCGGCCGAAGCGGCCACATGGTCCTTGAATTCCTGGCTGGCGCGCGGGTCGTTGGTGTCGTCCCACTCCAGCAGGGTTTGCAGCAGCTCCGGGTGCGAACCGCTGCAGTGGTAGCACTCGCGATTGTTCTCCAGCACCAGCTTCCAGTTGGCCTTTTCCATCAAGGTGGTGTGCACCGCCACCTTGGTGTTCTCCATGTCGTACGGTTCCATGTAGTGTTCCAGGGTAGCCAGGAACTCGTCGATGGCAGGCGGGTTTTCTGCCAGGCTGATGAAGATATAGCCACCGGCCACCTTCACATGCACCGGCTTCAGGCCGTACTCCTTCATGTCGAAGTCGGCGCCCATTTCGGTGCCGGCGAACAGCAGGCGGCCGTCCAGTTCGTAGGTCCACTGGTGGTAATGGCAGACCAGCTTGGCCACCTTGCCTTTGTCGCTGACGCACAAACGCGAACCACGGTGGCGGCAGACGTTATGGAAGGCGTGCACCTTGCCTTCGGCACCACGCACCACCAGGATCGGGTTTTTGCCGATCTGCAAAGTGATGTAGTTACCTTTCGCCGGAATTTCGCAAGTCATGCCAGCGATCAACCATTCTTTCTGGAAGATCTCCTGCATGTCGATCTGGAACAGACGCTCGTCGGTGTAGAAAGGCTGGGGCAGCGAGTAGGTGCGCTCGCGGGTCTGCAGCATCTCGGCGGTAGCCTTGCGTGCAGGTTCAAGTGGATCGCCCAGGCTCAGGGTTGCGGTGACGTCCATCGTGTATTCCTCGGGGCCGTGTGCGGCCGGCAAAAGGTGGCTAATCGTTGTTGTTGCCGCAAGGCGGTTATCAGCGGCTTTTTGTTTAAACAGCAGGCTTGTTTATTTGCCGTGGAGTGTGCGTCCGAAGACGCCGCGAACCGTATCCATGGGCGACATGGCCGAATTGAATTACGACGCGCCAGCCCTTGTAGCGCGGGGCTGGTCGCGATAAGCACGCCGATGTCGCTGGCAGGAATGTACGTCGCTCTCAGCTTGCGCATTATCCAAGCCATAAAAAGCCCGATAGTCGGCTGCTGGAGATGAACATGTCCGATACCTTCCTCAATCCGGTCACCACCCAGACCTGGGCCAACGGCCGCCACATCGTGCGCTGCGTCAAGGTCATCCAGGAGACCTGGGACGTGCGCACGTTCTGCTTCATGGCCGATCAGCCGATCATGTTCTTCTTCAAGCCCGGGCAGTTCGTCACCCTGGAGCTGGAGATCGAAGGCAAGCCGGTGATGCGCTCCTACACCATCTCCAGTTCGCCGTCGGTGCCGTACAGCTTCTCGATCACCGTCAAGCGCGTGCCGGGCGGCCTGGTGTCAAACTTCCTGCACGACACCATGCACGAAGGCGCCGAGCTGCCGGTGCATGGCCCGGTGGGGCTGTTCAACGCCATCGATTTCCCGGCGGGCAAGGCGCTGTACCTGTCGGGCGGTGTGGGCATTACCCCGGTGATGTCGATGGCGCGCTGGTTCTACGACACCAACGCCAATGTCGACATGGTGTTCGTGCACAGCGCCCGTTCGCCGAAAGACATCATCTACCACCGCGAGCTGGAACAGATGGCTTCGCGCATCCCCAACTTCAGCCTGCACATCATTTGCGAAAAGCATGGCCTGGGCGAGCCATGGGCGGGGTACCGCGGTTACCTGAACCAGCGGCTGATGGAGCTGATTGCTCCTGACTACATGGAGCGCGTGGTGTTCTGCTGCGGCCCGACGCCTTACATGACGGCAGTCAAGCGCATGCTCGAAGCGGCCGGCTTCGACATGAAGAACTACCACGAGGAGTCGTTCGGCGCGACGCCACCAGAAGCCAAGGCCGATGCAGTGGAGCACGCAGAGCAGGCGGCCGATGCACCGGAGCTGGATATTTCCGACCTCAACCTGGTGGAGTTCATCGGCAGCGACAAGAGCATCCGCGTTGCCCCGGGCGAGACCGTGCATGCTGCGGCAGCCAAAGTTGGCCTGATGATCCCGAAAGCTTGCGGCATGGGCATCTGCGGCACCTGCAAGGTGCTCAAACTGGGCGGCGAAGTAGAGATGGAGCACAACGGCGGCATTACCGAAGAGGATGAAGCCGAGGGCTACATCCTGTCGTGCTGCAGTGTGCCGAAAGGGGATGTGCGGATCGATTACTGATCCACTGATCCGAGATTGCCGGGGGCTGCTTCGCAGCCCATCGCCGGCAAGCCAGCTCCCACAGGTACTGCACACGCGGTCGATGTGGGAGCTGGCTTGCCGGCGATGGGCCGCAAAGCGGCCCCGACTTTTTCAGGTGCGGAAACGGGCTACCAGACCATTAAGGTCAACCGCCAGGCGCGACAGCTCTGCACTCGCCGCACTGGTCTGATGGGCACCGGTAGCGCTCTGCACCGACAGGTCATTGATGTTCACCAGGTTGCGGTCCACTTCCCGCGCCACCTGCGCCTGCTCTTCCGCCGCGCTGGCGATTACCAGGTTACGTTCGTTGATTTGCGCGACCGCACCGGCAATGGTGTCCAGCGCCATGCCGGCCCCTTTGGCGATGTTCAGCGTCGACTCGGCGCGCTCGGTGCTGGTGCGCATCGATTCCACAGCCTCTTCCGTACCGCCTTGAATGCTGCCGATCATCCGCTCGATTTCGCTGGTCGACTGCTGGGTGCGGTGCGCCAGTGCGCGCACCTCATCCGCAACCACGGCAAAACCACGGCCCGCTTCGCCGGCACGCGCCGCCTCGATGGCAGCGTTGAGCGCCAGCAGGTTGGTCTGGTCGGCCAGGCCACGGATCACGTCGAGTACCTTGCCAATGTCGCGTGACTGTTCAGCCAGGTGAGTGATCAGTTTGGCAGTGGCCTGCACATCACCGCTCATGCGCTCGATGGCGCCCACAGTCTCCATCACCAGGTCGCGACCGTCACCGGTGGAGCGGCTGGCTTCACTGGACGCTTCCGAGGTGCTCACGGCGTTGCGCGCCACTTCTTCCACAGCGCTGGTCATTTCGGTGACGGCGGTGGCGGCCTGTTCAATCTCGTTGTTCTGCTGTTGCAGGCCACGGGCACTTTCGTCGGTAACGGCATTCAGCTCTTCGGCGGCTGAGGCCAGCTGGGTGGCAGAGCCTGCTATCTGCTGCAGGGTGTCGCGCAGCTTGTCCTGCATGCGGGCCATGGCGCGCAGCAAACGCGCGGCTTCATCGGTACCCTCGGCGCGGATGACATGTGTCAGGTCACCGTCGGCGACTTGCTCTGCGCACTTGAGCGCCTCATCGATCGGCTTGACGATGCTGCGGGTCAGCAGGAAGGCGCAGGCGAAGGTCAGCACGGTGGCGGCAACCAGCAGGCCGATAACCAAGGCAAAGGCCGCAGCGTATTGGCTGGCGGCTTTCTCGTTAGTGGCGCGGGTCTGGTCGGTGTTGATGCGCACCAGCGTGTCCATGACCTTGTTGATCTGTTCGGAGTTGGCCAACAGGTCGCGGTTGAGCAGGTCGCGCAGTTCGTCGACGCGGTCGGCCTGGCTCAGGCTGCGCATGCGCGATTCCAGTTGGCGGTACTGTTCAAGCAACTGGCCGTACTGGTCGAACGCGGCCTGTTCGTCGGCGGCGCCGATCATTGGCAGGTAGGCCTGGCGTGCGCGGTCGATCTGGCTGTTGCGCTGGGCCAGCAGGTTGAGGGTATCGCTTTGGATTGCAGGCTCGCGGTTGGTCAGCAGGCGGTAGGAGAGGGTGCGCATGCGCAGGTTAAGCGCGGTGATTTCGTCGAGGATCTTGATACTGGGCACACTGACTTGCTCGATGGCCACGCCCGCCTGACGGATGTTGCCCATCTGCACCAGCGAGAAGACCCCGAGGCCAAGCATCAGCAGGCCGATAAGCGCAAAGCCGAGCAGCGCGCGCGGGGCGATATTCATGTTACGTAGAGACATGGAGAGGAGGATCCAGGCAAGGGATAAAGAGTGCGCAAAGTGCGACAAAACATGACTTGCCGGGCTATCGGTCGTGACTGGCCAGTCTTGAGTGCAACCCGCAAAAATTGTGAGGTAGCTAACCTTTTCCTGACCGGCGGTTGACCCAGGTCGGAACAAGGGGGTGATTACCCTGTCAATCTGCGGGCCAGACACCTTGTGAATCCGATTTTTAATGGCGATGGGCCGCGCTTTTCTTTATCGTGTGCGCCCCTCGCAACAACCTGAGATAGACCCATGCTGGAAGCTTCCCTGAATCAAATCGAGCAACTGGTCAGCGACCTGATGCAGAAAAACGCTCAACTCACCGAGCAGAACACCACCCTGGGCACGCAACTGGCCCAGGCCAAGGAAGAGAACGAAACCCTGCAGCTGTCGCTGATGGAGCAGGAAGAGAAGAACGGCAGCACCGCCGCTCGCCTGCAGGCCCTGGTTGATCGCGCCAGCGCTGGCGTTGTTGGCGCATGAGATTGCAAGAGCAGCCGGTCAATGTCGTGTCGATTCTCGGCATCGACTATTCGATCAAGGCGCCCGAAGGCCAGGAAGAAACCCTGGCCCAGGCGGTGCGGATGCTCAACACCGCCCTGAACGAAACCAAGCGTCAGTACCCGACCCTGATCGGTGACAAATTGCTGGTGCTGGCTGCCCTTAACCTGTGCTCCAAACAGGTTGAACTGCAGAAAGAACACCAGCAGACCCTTGCGCGTACTCAGGCGCAGATCGACGCCACGGTGGACGCCATCGTGCGGACTATTGCAGAGTCCTGATCGATAGCTGAAAGGCCCAAGGCCGCTCCTCCAAGGGTTATGCCTTCCCCTGTAGGAGCAGCCTTGTGCTGCGAATGGGCTGCGCAGCAGCCCCAAAGCCCCAAAGCCCAACTCATTGTTCCAGGTCACTGGATTAACTGGATACGCAAGTGTATACACTTCTCGCAAAACAATAATGTGCGGGGGAGTAGGGGCATGCGTATCTGGCGTAAAAGCATCCAGTGGCAGTTGATCACCAGCATGGGCGCCGCCCTGCTGGCCAGCATCCTGGTGGTGGTCATCATCTTCACCGTGGCGCTCAACCGCCTCACCGACCGCTACCTGGTCGACACTGCCCTGCCCGCCAGTGTCGAGGCGATCCGCAACGACATCGAACGCATGCTCGGCCAGCCACTGGTGGCTGCGGCGGACATTGCCGGCAACACCCTGCTGCGCGACTGGCTGGCGGCCGGCGAAGACCCCGCCCAGGCTGCGGCATTCATCGAATACCTGGGCGCCGCCAAACAGCGTAACCGGGCCTTCACCACCTTGTTTGCCTCGACCGAAACCGGCCACTACTACAACGAGAATGGCCTGGACCGCACCCTCAGCCGCAGCAACCCCAAGGACAAATGGTTCTACGGCTACATCGACAGCGGCGCCGAACGGTTTATCAATATCGACATTGACGGTGCCACTGGCGAGCTGGCGCTGTTTATCGACTATCGCGTGGAAAAGGCCGGCAAGCTGGTGGGCGTGGCCGGCATGGGCCTGCGCATGACCGAGCTGTCGCAGCTGATTCACGACTTCAGCTTTGGCGAGCATGGCAAGGTCTTCCTGGTACGTAACGACGGCCTGATCCAGGTGCACCCGGACGCTGCTTTCAGCGGCAAGCGCCAGCTCGCCGAGCAGCTCGGCACGGATGCTGCCAAGGCCGTGATGACCGGCGGCGAAGGCCTGCGCAACAGCCGTTTCAGCCGTGACGGCGAGCGCTACCTGGCGCTGGGCCTGCCCCTGCGTGACCTCAACTGGACGCTGGTGGCCGAGGTGCCGGAGTCGGAAATCTACGCACAAATGCATCAGGCGGTATGGCTGACCAGCCTGATCGGTGGCGCCGTGGCGCTTGTGTCGCTGCTGCTGGTGGTGCTGCTGGCGCGAGGCCTGGTGCGCCCTGTGCGCCGCGTTACCGCTGCGCTGGTGCAGATTGGCAGTGGCGCAGGCGACCTTAGCCACCGCCTGGATGATTCGCGCCAGGACGAACTGGGTGACCTGGCCCGGGGCTTCAACCGCTTTCTCGACAGCCAGCGCAGCCTGATTGGCGAGGTGTTGCAGACTTCCGAACGGCTGCATCGGGCGGTTGAGCAGGTGACCCAGGTGGTGGAAAACACGGCCGAGCGCTCCGGGCGACAGCAGGAAATGACCGAAATGGTTGCCACTGCCGTACATGAAATGGGCCTGACCGTGCAGGACATTGCCCGCAATGCCGGTGATGCAGCTCAGGCCTCGCAGTCGGCACGGGATGAGGCCTTGCAGGCGCGCGAGGTGGTACGGCGTTCAATTCAGGGCATCGAGGGCATGTCGGGCGACATCGGCAAGGCAGCCGATGCAGTCAGCCAGTTGGCCAACGAAGTCGCCTCTATCGATGAAGTGCTGGCGGTTATCCGCAGTATTTCCGAGCAAACCAATTTGCTGGCGCTGAACGCCGCTATCGAGGCTGCGCGGGCAGGGGAAATGGGCCGCGGATTTGCTGTGGTGGCCGACGAAGTGCGCACGCTGGCGCGGCGCACGCAGCTATCCACCGACGAAGTGCAACAGATGATCCAGCGCCTGAAGCAGGGCGCGGGTTCGGCGGTGAGCTCGATGCAGGCGGGGCAGCAGGCGACCGGCAGTGGGGTGGAATCGAGCCAGCGTACCGGGGCGTCGCTGGGGGCGATTACCGACCAGGTGGAACACATCAGCGACATGAACCATCAGGTGGCCACGGCGACCGAAGAGCAGTCGGCGGTGACTGAGGAAATCAACCGCACGGTGCAGGGCATTTCCGACCTGGCGCGGGAGACGGCGGCAGAGGTGCAGGGCTGCCGTGAGGAGTGCCAGGCGTTGCGTGGCTTGGCTGATGACCTGGCTCGGCAGATGGGCGGGTTCAGGCTTTAGATCGGTGTGGGCTTCATCGCCGGCAAACCAGCTCCTACAGGATCACCGCAGGCCTGAGCCTTGTGTGGTCCATGTGGGAGCTGGCTTGCCGGCGATTGGGGCCTGTCAGGCGGTGATGATGCTGCGGATATCCGCCGCCAGCTCGCGCACCCGCTCTTCCTCGGTATCCCAGGAACACATGAACCGCGCCCCGCCGCTGCCGATAAAGGTATAGAACCGCCAGCCCTTGGCGCGCAGCGCTTCAATCGCGTGCTCCGGCATTTGCAGGAACACCCCGTTGGCCTCCACCGGGAACATCAGTTCCACCCCCGGCAAGTCACTCACCAGCAACGCCAGCAGCTGCGCGCAATGGTTGGCGTGGTTGCCATGGCGCAACCACGCGCCATCTTCCAGCAGGCCCACCCACGGCGCGGACAGGAAGCGCATTTTCGACGCCAGTTGCCCGGCCTGCTTGCAGCGGTAGTCGAAGTCCTCGGCCAGTTGGCGATTGAAGAACAGGATCGCCTCGCCCACCGCCATGCCGTTCTTGGTGCCGCCAAAGCACAGCACGTCGACGCCGGCCTTCCAGGTCAGCTCAGCCGGGCTGCAGCCCAGGAACGCGCAGGCATTGGTAAAGCGCGCGCCGTCCATGTGCAGGTTCAGGCCCAGCTCCTTGCAGGTGGCGCTGATGGCCTTGAGCTCATCGGGGCGATATACGGTGCCCACTTCGGTGGCCTGGGTGATGGTCACCACGCGTGGCTTGGGGTAGTGGATGTCCTGGCGCTTCAGTGCCACTTCGCGGATCGACTGCGGGGTCAGCTTGCCGTTGACGCTGGCCGCCGTCAGCAGCTTGGAGCCGTTGGAGAAAAACTCCGGCGCGCCGCATTCGTCGGTTTCGACGTGGGCAGTCTCGGAACAGATCACGCTGTGGTAGCTCTGGCACAGCGAGGCCAGGGCCAGGGAGTTGGCTGCGGTACCGTTGAAGGCGAAAAACACCTCGCAGTCGGTTTCGAACAGGTTGCGGAAGTATTCCGAGGCGCGCTCGGTCCACTGATCGTCGCCATAGGCGCGGTCGTGGCCGTGGTTGGCCTTCTCCATCGCCGCCCAGGCTTCGGGGCAGATACCGGAATAGTTGTCGCTGGCGAATTGTTGGCTCTTATCTGTCATGACACGGTCCTGTGAACGACGCAGAACAGCACTCTAAACCATCGATTCAGCACTTGCCTATACAACCGGTACAGCGATTTCTGTTCATTCTGGGCCGGCCTATTCGCGGGCACGCCCGCTCCCACAATGGTCCTGCACACGCCAATCACTGTGGGAGCGGGCGCGCCCGCGAAGGGGCCAGCATGGGCGGCACAAAGAGAATGTCGTAAACGCGCCATTGCAAGGCGTGCGCAGGCATCTGACCCGCCCCCGCCAGTCATACCATCGCCACAAAGGGCCACAGTGCCCCACGACAAAAAACGATCGCTGCCGGGAGATACACGATGTTCAGCAAGCAAGACCAGATCCAGGGTTACGACGACGCACTGCTGGCGGCGATGAATGCCGAAGAACAGCGCCAGGAAGATCACATCGAGCTGATCGCCTCGGAGAACTACACCAGCCAGCGCGTCATGCAGGCCCAAGGCAGCGGCCTCACCAACAAATACGCCGAAGGCTACCCGGGCAAGCGCTACTACGGTGGCTGCGAACACGTGGACAAAGTAGAGGCCCTGGCCATCGAGCGCGCCAAGCAGCTGTTCGGTGCCGACTACGCCAACGTCCAGCCGCACTCCGGCTCGTCGGCCAATGGCGCCGTCTACCTGGCCCTGCTGCAAGCCGGTGACACCATCCTCGGCATGAGCCTGGCCCACGGCGGTCACCTGACCCACGGCGCAAAAGTGTCGTCCTCGGGCAAGCTGTACAACGCCGTGCAGTACGGCATCAACACCGACACCGGCCTGATCGACTACGACGAAGTCGAGCGCCTGGCGGTCGAGCACAAGCCGAAAATGATCGTTGCCGGTTTCTCGGCCTACTCCAAGACCCTCGACTTCCCACGCTTCCGCGCCATTGCCGACAAGGTCGGTGCGCTGCTGTTCGTCGACATGGCCCACGTAGCCGGCCTGGTTGCCGCTGGCCTGTACCCGAACCCGATCCCGTTCGCCGATGTGGTGACCACCACCACCCACAAGACCCTGCGCGGCCCTCGTGGCGGCCTGATCCTGGCCAAGTCGAACGAAGAGATCGAGAAGAAGCTGAACGCCGCTGTATTCCCGGGCGCCCAAGGCGGCCCGCTGATGCACGTGATTGCCGCCAAGGCCGTGTGCTTCAAGGAAGCGCTGGAGCCTGGCTTCAAGGCCTACCAGCAGCAAGTGATCGAAAACGCCCAGGCCATGGCCCAGGTGTTCATCGACCGCGGCTACGACGTGGTGTCCGGTGGCACCGACAACCACCTGTTCCTGGTCAGCCTGATCCGCCAGGGCCTCACCGGCAAAGATGCCGACGCCGCCCTGGGCCGCGCGCACATCACCGTCAACAAGAACGCCGTGCCGAACGACCCGCAGTCGCCGTTCGTCACCTCGGGCCTGCGCATCGGCACCCCGGCCGTCACCACCCGCGGCTTCAAGGTTGCGCAGTGCGTGGCCCTGGCCGGCTGGATCTGCGACATCCTCGACAACCTCGGTGACGCAGACGTCGAAGCCGATGTGGCGAAGAACGTCGCGGCGCTGTGCGCAGACTTCCCTGTTTACCGCTGAGTGGAGTAAACGACCATGCAACGCTACTCGGGCTTCGGCCTCTTCAAACACTCCCTCAGCCACCACGAAAACTGGCAGCGCATGTGGCGCACGCCAACCCCTAAAAAGGTTTACGACGTGGTTATCGTCGGCGGTGGCGGCCATGGCCTGGCCACGGCCTACTACCTGGCCAAAGAGCACGGCATCACCAACGTTGCCGTGATCGAGAAAGGTTACCTGGGCGGCGGCAACACCGCCCGTAACACCACCATTGTGCGTTCCAACTACTTGTGGGACGAGTCGGCGCAGCTGTACGAGCACGCCATGAAGCTGTGGGAAGGCTTGTCCCAGGACATCAACTACAACGTCATGTTCTCCCAGCGCGGCGTGTACAACCTGTGCCACACCCTGCAGGACATTCGTGACTCCGAGCGCCGCGTCAGCGCCAACCGCCTCAACGGTGTCGATGGCGAGCTGCTGAACACCGCCCAGGTCGCGGCCGAAATCCCGTACCTGGACTGCTCGAAGAACACCCGTTACCCGATCCTTGGCGCAACCGTTCAGCGCCGTGGTGGCGTGGCCCGCCACGACGCCGTGGCCTGGGGCTATGCCCGCGCTGCCGACGCCCTGGGCGTGGACCTGATCCAGCAGACCGAAGTGATCGGCTTCCGCAAGGAAAACGGCGCGGTCATCGGCGTGGAAACCAACAAAGGCTTCATCGGCGCCAAACGCGTCGGCGTGGTCACCGCGGGTAACTCCGGGCACATGGCCAAGCTGGCCGGTTTCCGCCTGCCGCTGGAATCGCACCCGCTGCAAGCGCTGGTATCCGAGCCGATCAAGCCGATCATCGACAGCGTGATCATGTCCAACGCCGTGCACGGCTACATCAGCCAGTCCGACAAGGGCGACCTGGTAATCGGTGCCGGTATCGACGGCTGGGTCGGCTACGGCCAGCGCGGTTCGTACCCGGTGATCGAGCACACCCTGCAGGCCATCGTGGAGATGTTCCCCAACCTCTCTCGCGTGCGCATGAACCGCCAGTGGGGCGGCATCGTCGACACCTCGCCGGACGCCTGCCCGATCATCACCAAGACCCCGGTCAAGAACATGTTCTTCAACTGCGGTTGGGGCACTGGCGGCTTCAAGGCGACCCCGGGTTCGGGCAACGTCTTCGCCGCGAGCCTGGCCAAGGGCGAAATGCACCCACTGGCCGCGCCGTTCTCCATGGACCGTTTCTACAACGGCGCACTGATCGACGAACACGGCGCCGCCGCCGTCGCCCACTAACCGGAGACACCGTCATGTTGCATATTTTCTGTCCCCACTGCGGCGAGCTGCGCTCCGAAGAAGAGTTCCACGCCTCTGGCCAGGCGCACATCGCCCGCCCGCTGGACCCTGCCGCCTGCTCCGACGAGGAGTGGGGTACCTACATGTTCTACCGTGATAACCCACGCGGTATTCACCATGAACTGTGGGACCACGTTGCCGGTTGCCGCCAGTACTTCAACGTCACCCGCGACACCGTGACCTACGAAATTCTGGAAACCTACAAGATTGGCGAAAAGCCGCAAGTGACCGCCAACGGTAAAGCTGCGAACGCACCGTCGACCGTCAAAGGCCAAGGGGAAAAAGTATGAGCCAGACCTATCGCCTCGCCAGCGGCGGCCGCATCGACCGCAGCAAGGTCCTGAACTTCACTTTCAACGGCAAGACCTACCAGGGTTATGCCGGTGACAGCCTGGCCGCCGCACTGCTGGCCAACGGCGTAGACATTGTCGGCCGCAGCTTCAAGTATTCGCGCCCACGCGGCATCATCGCTGCCGGTACCGAAGAGCCGAACGCCATCCTGCAGATCGGTTCCAGCGAAGCCACCCAGATCCCCAACGTGCGCGCTACTCAACAAGCGCTGTACGCAGGCCTTGTCGCCACCAGCACCAACGGCTGGCCGAACGTCAACAATGACGTGATGGGCATCCTCGGCAAGGTGGGCGGCAGCATGATGCCGCCGGGCTTCTACTACAAAACCTTCATGTACCCGAAATCGTTCTGGATGACGTACGAAAAGTACATCCGTAAAGCGGCAGGCCTTGGCCGTGCACCGCTGCAGAACGACCCGGATAGCTACGACTACATGAACCAGCACTGCGACGTGCTGATCGTCGGCGCCGGCCCTGCTGGCCTGGCCGCTGCACTGGCTGCTGCGCGCAGCGGCGCCCGTGTGATCCTGGCTGACGAGCAGGAAGAGTTTGGCGGCAGCCTGCTCGACAGCCGCGAAACCCTCGACGGCAAGCCTGCCGCCGACTGGGTCAACGCCGTGATCAAAGAGCTGGAAGGCCTGCCGGAAGTGACCCTGCTGCCACGTGCCACGGTCAACGGCTACCACGACCACAACTTCCTGACCATTCACGAGCGCCTTACCGACCACCTCGGCGACCGCGCCCCGATCGGCCAGGTACGCCACCGTGTGCACCGTGTACGCGCCAAGCGCGTGGTACTGGCGCCCGGCGCCCACGAGCGCCCGCTGGTGTACGGCAACAACGACGTACCGGGCAACATGCTGGCTGGTGCTGTGTCCACCTACGTTCGCCGCTACGGCGTGGCACCGGGCCGCAAGCTGGTGCTGTCGACCAACAACGACCACGCCTACCGCGCTGCGCTTGACTGGCACGACGCTGGCCTGCAAGTGGTCGCCATCGCCGACGCCCGCCACAACCCACGTGGCTCGCTGGTTGAAGAAGCGCGTGCCAAAGGCATCCGCATCCTCACCTCCAGCGCCGTGGTCGAGGCCAAAGGCAGCAAGCATGTCACCGGCGCCCGCGTGGCGGCTATTGATGTGCAGGCGCACAAAGTCACCAGCCCAGGCGAAACCCTTGAGTGCGACCTGATCGCAACCTCCGGTGGCTACAGCCCGATCGTGCACCTGGCTTCGCACCTGGGCGGTCGCCCAGTGTGGCGTGACGACATCCTCGGCTTCGTACCGGGCGATGCGCCGCAGAAACGCGAGTGCGTGGGCGGTATCAATGGCGTCTACGCCCTCGGTGACGTGATTGCCGATGGCTTCGAAGGCGGCGTTCGCGCAGCCACCGAGGCGGGCTTCAAGGCCTCTGTCGGCACCCTGCCAAAAACCGTGGCGCGCAAGGAAGAGGCCACCGTGGCACTGTTCCAGGTGCCGCACGACAAAGGCAGCAAGGGGCCGAAGCAGTTCGTCGACCAGCAGAACGACGTGACCGCCGCAGGTATCGAGCTGGCCACCCGTGAAGGCTTCGAGTCGGTCGAGCACGTAAAACGCTACACCGCGCTGGGTTTCGGTACCGATCAGGGCAAACTGGGCAACATCAACGGCCTGGCCATCGCCGCCCGTTCGATCGGCATCACCATCCCGGAAATGGGCACCACCATGTTCCGCCCCAACTACACGCCGGTGACGTTCGGCGCGGTAGCGGGCCGTCACTGTGGCCACCTGTTCGAGCCCGTGCGCTTCACCGCCCTGCATGCCTGGCACGTGAAGAACGGCGCCGAGTTCGAAGACGTCGGCCAGTGGAAGCGCCCTTGGTACTTCCCCAAAGCCGGTGAAGACATCCATGCCGCCGTGGCCCGCGAGTGCAAGGCCGTGCGCGACAGCGTGGGCCTGCTGGACGCCTCGACCCTGGGCAAGATCGACATCCAGGGCCCGGACGCCCGTGAGTTCCTCAACCGCATCTATACCAATGCCTGGACCAAGCTGGACGTGGGCAAGGCCCGCTACGGCCTGATGTGCAAGGAAGACGGCATGGTCTTCGACGACGGCGTAACCGCCTGCGTTGGCGACAACCACTTCATCATGACCACCACCACCGGTGGCGCCGCCCGTGTGCTGCAGTGGATGGAGCTGTACCACCAGACCGAATGGCCGGAGCTGAAGGTGTACTTCACCTCGGTTACCGACCACTGGGCCACCATGACCTTGTCCGGCCCCAACAGCCGCAAGCTGCTCAGCGAGCTGACCGACATCGACATGGACAAGGAAGCCTTCCCGTTCATGACCTGGAAGGAAGGCAACGTCGGCGGCGTGCCGGCCCGTGTGTTCCGTATCTCGTTCACCGGTGAGCTGTCGTACGAAGTCAACGTGCAGGCCAACTACGCCATGGGCGTGCTGGAACAGATCATCGAGGCGGGCAAGAAGTACAACCTGACCCCGTACGGCACCGAGACCATGCACGTACTGCGTGCCGAGAAGGGCTTCATCATCGTGGGCCAGGACACCGACGGTTCGATGAACCCGGACGACCTGAACATGAGCTGGTGTGTGGGCCGCAACAAACCATATTCGTGGATCGGCCTGCGTGGCATGAACCGCGAAGACTGCGTGCGCGAGAACCGCAAGCAGCTGGTAGGCCTGAAGCCGGTCGACCCGACCAAGTGGCTGCCGGAAGGCGCCCAGCTGGTGTTCGACCCCAAACAGCCGATCCCGATGGACATGGTTGGCCACGTTACCTCCAGCTACGCGTCCAACTCCCTGGGCTACTCGTTCGCCATGGGGGTGGTCAAAGGCGGCCTCAAGCGCATGGGCGAGCGTGTCTACTCGCCGCAGGCAGATGGCAGCGTGATCGAGGCGGAAATCGTGTCTTCGGTGTTCTTCGATCCGAAGGGTGAGCGGCAGAACGTTTGACTCCGGGCCCTGTGGGGGGCAGGCCAGGCCTATCGCCGGCAAGCCAGCTCCCACAGGATCGATGCAGCTTTGAAGGTGGGTGAAATCCCTGTGGGAGCTGGCTTGCCGGCGATAGGGCCGGTAGCCACCACACAGAAGCTGCGTCGCATCGACGAACAAGAATTCAAGGCAGGTAAGAAATGAGCGCTATCAACGTCTTCCAGCAAAACCCCGGCGCCGAGGCCAAGGCCCAGTCGCCACTGCACCACGCCGACCTGGCCAGCCTGGTTGGCAAAGGCCGCAAGAACGCAGGCGTGACCCTGCGTGAACGCAAGTTCCTTGGCCACCTGACCCTGCGTGGCGACGGCCACAACCCGGAATTCGCCGCCGGCGTGCACAAGGCCCTGGGCCTGGAGCTGCCAGTGGCCCTGACCGTGGTCGCCAACAACGACATGTCGCTGCAATGGGTTGGCCCCGACGAGTGGCTGCTGATCGTGCCCGGTGGCCAGGAACTGGCGGTCGAGCAAAAGCTGCGCGCGGCCCTTGATGGCCAGCACATCCAGGTGGTCAACGTCAGCGGCGGGCAAAGCCTGCTGGAACTGCGCGGCCCGAACGTGCGCGAAGTGCTGATGAAATCCACCAGCTATGATGTTCACCCGAACAACTTCCCGGTGGGCAAGGCCGTGGGCACCGTGTTCGCCAAGTCGCAACTGGTGATCCGCCGTACCGCCGAAGACACCTGGGAGCTGGTGATTCGCCGCAGCTTCGCCGACTACTGGTGGCTGTGGCTGCAGGACGCTTCGGCCGAATACGGCCTGAGCATCGAAGCTTAAGGAGAGCAGAACATGAGTCGGGCACCGGATACCTGGATTCTCACCGCCGACTGCCCGAGCATGCTCGGCACCGTCGACGTGGTGACGCGTTACCTCTTCGAGCAGCGCTGCTACGTGACGGAGCACCACTCCTTCGATGACCGGCAGTCGGGGCGTTTCTTCATTCGCGTCGAATTCCGCCAGCCGGATGATTTCGACGAAACGGGCTTCCGTGCCGGCCTGGCCGAGCGCAGCGAAGCGTTCGGCATGGCCTTCGAGCTGACCGCACCCAATCACCGCCCCAAGGTGGTGATCATGGTGTCCAAGGCTGACCACTGCCTGAATGACCTGCTGTACCGGCAGCGCATTGGCCAGCTGGGCATGGACGTGGTAGCGGTGGTTTCCAACCACCCCGATCTCGAGCCCCTGGCGCACTGGCACAAGATTCCTTATTACCACTTCGCCCTTGACCCCAATGACAAGGCGGGGCAAGAGCGCAAGGTGCTGCAGGTGATCGAGGAGACAGGTGCCGAGCTGGTTATCCTCGCCCGTTACATGCAGGTGTTGTCACCCGAGCTGTGCCGGCGCCTGGATGGCTGGGCGATCAACATTCACCACTCGCTGTTGCCAGGGTTCAAAGGCGCCAAGCCTTACCACCAGGCGTACAACAAGGGCGTGAAAATGGTCGGTGCCACCGCGCACTACATCAACAACGACCTGGACGAAGGGCCGATCATTGCCCAGGGCGTCGAGGTGGTGGACCACAGCCACTATCCGGAAGACCTGATTGCCAAGGGGCGGGATATCGAATGCCTGACCCTGGCGCGGGCTGTGGGTTATCACATCGAGCGGCGGGTGTTCCTCAACGCCAACCGCACGGTCGTGCTCTGACATCCTGTACCGGCCTCTTCGCGGGACAAGCCCGCTCCCACAGGTTCATCGCCATGTTCGAAAGAGCGGTGAGCCTGTGGGAGCGGGCTTGCCCGCGAATGGCCTCACACCTTTGTACCTGCCGCTAAAAGACATCCCCCTGTCGCTTCCAGTCAGCGCACCCCGGCCTATCAGGCCCACAATTCCCTGCATTCCAGTAACACAAGCCGCCCATGGATGGCGGCGCGTTCAACCACCGCTGCATAAATAAAAATCAAGCGAGGTAAGAGCATGTCTGGCAATCGTGGAGTGGTATATCTCGGCGCCGGCAAGGTCGAAGTGCAACACATCGACTACCCGAAAATGCAGGACCCGCGTGGCAAGAAGATCGAGCACGGCGTCATCCTGAAGGTGGTCTCCACCAACATCTGCGGCTCTGACCAGCACATGGTCCGTGGCCGCACCACTGCCCAGGTCGGCCTGGTTCTGGGCCACGAAATCACCGGTGAAATTGTCGAGATCGGGCGTGACGTCGAACGCTTGAAAATCGGTGACCTGGTGTCGGTACCGTTCAACGTTGCCTGCGGCCGCTGCCGCTCCTGCAAAGAGATGCACACCGGCGTCTGCCTCACCGTCAACCCGGCCCGCGCCGGTGGTGCCTACGGCTACGTCGACATGGGCGACTGGACCGGCGGCCAGGCTGAGTACGTGCTGGTGCCATACGCCGACTTCAACCTGCTGAAACTGCCGGACCGCGACAAGGCCATGGAAAAGATCCGTGACCTGACATGCCTGTCCGACATTCTGCCTACCGGCTACCACGGTGCCGTGACGGCTGGCGTAGGCCCAGGCAGCACCGTTTACGTTGCGGGCGCTGGCCCGGTCGGCCTGGCCGCTGCTGCCTCGGCCCGCCTGCTGGGCGCGGCCTGCGTCATCGTCGGTGACCTGAACCCGGCCCGCCTGGCCCACGCCAAGTCGCAAGGCTTTGAAGTGGTCGACCTGTCCAAGGACACCCCGCTGCACGAGCAGATCATCGACATCCTCGGTGAGCCGGAAGTGGACTGCGCCGTCGACGCCGTCGGCTTCGAGGCCCGTGGCCATGGTCACGAAGGTGCCAAGCACGAGGCCCCGGCCACCGTGCTGAACTCGCTGATGCAAGTGACCCGCGTGGCCGGCAACATCGGTATCCCGGGCCTGTACGTAACCGAAGACCCAGGCGCGGTAGATGCCGCTGCCAAGATCGGCGCGCTGAGCATCCGCTTCGGCCTGGGCTGGGCGAAGTCGCACAGCTTCCACACCGGCCAGACCCCGACCATGAAGTACAACCGCCAGCTGATGCAGGCGATCATGTGGGACCGTATCAACATTGCTGAAGTGGTGGGGGTGCAGGTGATCAACCTGGATCAGGCGCCAGAAGGGTATGGCGAGTTTGATGCGGGTGTACCGAAGAAGTTTGTGATTGACCCGCACAAGATGTGGGGCGCGGCGTGATTTAATTCACTTGGACAGAAAGCCCCTCTCCAGAGGGGCTTTTTTACGGCTGCATTACCGACTTTAAAGTCTGCCTCGCCCATTGTAGGAGCGGCCTTGTGTCGCGAAAGGGGTGCGAAGCAGCCCCCGACGGTACGAGCACTTGCACCAAGTTCCTGGGGAAGCTTCGCAGTAGATCTGCCCGCGGAACATTAACGCCTGATACGACTAGGTTCTGGAGCTGGTGGCGAAATTTCATTAATGGCAGTTGAATACTTTGGCGAGAAATTGACGGGTTGCGTTAGATCGCTGCGTAAGCGACTGCGAAGGCGCAACGATAATTCACCGAGACGCTTCAGTTCTTCCTTCATGTGCTCAGGGGCGTTGTCGGGATGTATTCTCATATATCTCAAGTCAGCATGGATTATTCTTCTACGCTCTCGAATCTTGGAAAGGCCTTGCTGTATCCGTGGAGGAAAGTTGTCTTCAAAATACTGATAGTTCGGAAGCAGTAGATTCTCCGATTCAGCTTGAGCAAAGGATGGGGGCTGTGTGCCCTGTTGTCGAGCAGGTTGTAGTTCTTGTGGGGTGAGTTCGGGTTGCAGTTGTGCTTGGGCTTGAGCTCTATCACGACTTCTGGTCCGCCCGAATAGGTTGGCGATGCCTTTAATTGGACTCAGCCAACTTTGACCTGATGGATCTAACCGATTGACTGGATCGCCACTACAGTAGGCATATGCATTAATACCACCTGCGTCAAACGGACTTAATCTGTCAGCTGAGTGAAATCGCTGCAGGACGGGATTGTAAATGCGATGACCGTTACCAAGGGCATAGAAACTTGTAAATGCATCTCGGAGCTGGCCATTGAACGCCAAGAGACGTTGCTCTGCGGGTGCATTGATTGCATAACCGTACGGCGTGTAGGCAGAGGAATGAGGTGTGCGGTCAGAATCAGGGTGCTGCTTCATCATCTTGGCCTGCTTGATGTGAATTGTTGTTACCAGTATTAGGATGTCGAACGCATAGCGCTACTGATAGAAATGACAGGTTGGTACCACTGACCTGGGCTGTTTGATAGCCTCGACAACCGGCCCGGAACAAACCGTGAAACCTTAAGTCAAAACCCTCGTTTCCCAGGCCATCCCGGCCCACGAGGTCCCTCCCGATGAAAGCATTCACCCTGGCAACCCTTATGACCCTGGCCGCAAGCCCGGTGTTTGCCTTCAACCTCAGCGATGCTGCCAACGCCGTGTCCGCCATGCAAACTCAGAAGCAGCAGGGCCAAGTACAGGCTCCCGAGGCACAGGCCAATCTGCTGAACACCTTGGGCAGCGAATTGAAGATCACCCCCGAACAGGCCGTGGGCGGAGCTGGGGCGATGTTGGGGCTGGCGCGCAACAACCTGAGCAGCGATGACTACGGCCAACTGACCAAGGCAGTGCCAGGGCTGGACCTGCTGGCCGGTGCGAATGCGTTGGGCGGGTTAAGTGGGTTCGGCGATTTGCTGGGCAAGAACAGCGAAAGCGAGTCGGCCCTGAGCAACGCGCTGGGCAACAACGTGGAAAACCGCAGCGACCTGGACAGTGCGTTCAAGGCGCTGGGGATGGATACCGGGATGATCGGGCAGTTTGCGCCACTGATTCTGCAGTATTTGGGGCAGCAGGGGATTGCTGGGTCATTGTTGCAGAACCTGAGTAGCCTGTGGACCGCGCCGGCATCTACACCAGCCCCTTCGGTGTAAAAAATAGAGGGCACTGAAACGTATTCATAGTCAGCGCTTAGGCGCGAGATCAGTGCCCTTTTCTTTAGTCTCATATTTAAATTGAGCGGGTTTTACGGATCTCCTTTCTGAGTTGATCAAATCGTTGTTTCGTATTTTCAAGAATTCCAAATCTTTCTTCATCTGCTACGTCAATCTCAATTCCATTGGACGCGCGCATTTCGATTTTTTTGCGGAGGTCAGCGAACTTATTTAGCAATGGCTCATTTTTCATGAGCTCTCTTTCGTAATATTTTATAAGTTCTGCCCGGTATCGAAACTGGTCAAGTCTAGTCAGCTCTGCTTCATCTGTATAGTTTATGCGTAAGGGTAGATTACTGAATCGTGTTATTTTTTTGATCGCTGTGACCGGCGTGGTCAGAGTGCCCGGTATTACCTCGACCCCAACAGTAGGAGGAGCGGGTCGATCAAAAATCGATATCAGGCGTTTGAACGCTTTCTTTGGAGTTAGCCATATACTCGCCCCTCGCATATGGCCTGTGGGGTCTTGATAATTGACCGGGTCACCTTCGCAAAAAGCGTAAGCGTTGAGCCCGCCCTGCTCAAACGGGCTGAGGTGGTCCGGAGCATGGAAGCGCATCAGAACAGGACTATAGCTGCGGTAGCCTTGGCCCAACGCATAGGCGCGGGCGGCAAGATCATATCGCTCACCATTAAAGCCAAGCACAGCGTTCTGGTTTGTGTAGTTATTACTCTGCCCATATGGGCAGTACGTAAACATTGCTACTGACACAGGGCTGGCCTCGCAAGACGGTCTGCCTCAGTCTTGATGTTTGCAAGGCCATGCACAACTAGCAGAATTATCAGTACCCGTCTTTGAGGTCAGCCGGCTTCGGAGAAGTCCACCATACGCACTGGGCGGCGGAAACCGGCAGTCAGCGCCGCCAGATACGCCAACCCCAGCGCAAACCAGCACAACCCGATCACCAGCGTCAGCGCCGACAGGCTCGTCCACAGCCACAGTGTCAGCCCCAATCCCACCAGTGGCACCACGCCATAGCTCAGCAGCCCCTTGGCATCCCGCTGGCTTGCATCGTCCATCAGGTGCGTCTTCACCACCGCCAGGTTCACCGCCGAGAACGCCACCAGCGCGCCGAAGCTGATCAGCGAGGCGAGGGTAGCCAGGTCGATCACCAGCGCCAGCAGCGAGAAGGCTGACACCAGCAAGATAGCGAACACTGGCGTACCAAAGCGCGGCGACAGGTAGCCGAAGCTACGGCGTGGCAGCACGTTGTCGCGGCCCATGGTGAACAGGATGCGCGACACCGCCGCCTGCGAGGCCAGCGCCGAACCCAGGCTGCCTGCAACATAAGCGGCGGTGAAGAAGTTGGTAAGGAACTGCCCGCCAGCCTTGAACATCACTTCGTTGGCCGCCGCATCGGCATTGGCGAAGCTGCTGCCCGGCAGCACCAGTTGGCTGACGTAGGCCAGCAGGGTGAACAGCAAGCCGGCAAACAGGGTGGTGAGGATGATCGCCCGTGGCACGTCGCGGCGTGCGTCGCGGCATTCTTCGGCCAGGGTCGATACGGCGTCGAAGCCGAGGAACGACAGGCACAGCACCGCTGCGCCAGCCATCAAGTGACCGAAGCCTGGTTTGCTGCCGTCACCCAGCAGCGGCGACAGCAGATCGAGCGGCTGGCCGGCGAGTGTCTGGCAGGACAGCGCGACAAACACGCCGATAAATACGATCTGCGCGCCGACGATCAGGTTGCTGGTCTTGGCCACCGAGTTGATGCCGACCACGTTCAGCACTGTCACCAGGGCGATGCAGGCGAGTACGAAGGCCCAGGCGGGCACTGCCGGGAACGCGATGTTGAGGAACAGGCCGATCAGCAGGTAGTTGATCATCGGCAGGAACAGGTAGTCGAGCAGCAGCGACCAGCCGGCAAGGAAGCCGATATTGGGGCCGAAGGCCATGTTGGTGTAGGAATACGCCGAGCCCGCCACCGGGAAGCGTTTGACCATGAAGCTGTAGGACGCAGCGGTGAACAGCATGGCCACCAGGGTGACCAGGTAGGCGCCGGCGGTGCGGCCACCGGTGAGTTCGGTGACGATGCCGTAGGTGGTGAAGATGGTCAGCGGGACCATGTAGACCAGGCCGAAGAACACCAGGGCGGGGAGGCCGAGAACACGGCGAAGCTGGGCGGGGGTAGAGCTAGGTTGGTTGGCCATTGATCGATCCAGGCTTTTTGTAATTGTGCTTTGATCGATTTTTATCCACTTAGGTGGGGTGTGACAAAGAAGTAATCCTAATGTCGATTATTAGCCAGGGTTTTAATCGGGCTTTACAGTGGCTTCACCGGCCTTATCGCCGGCAAGCCAGCTCCCACAGAATGCCCGCATTGGCCAATGCTTGTGCAGTCCCTGTGGGAGCTGGCTTGCCGGCGATAGGGCCAGTACAGATCAGCCCAGCTCTCCCCGCAGCTCCTCGATCCGCTGGTCCTTCGCCGCCCACAGCTGGTTCACCCAGGCCTGTACGGTCTGCCGGAACTCGGGGTCATTCTCGTAATCGCCCGCCCACAATGCCGGGTCCAGCTCCCGCACCTGAATGTCGATAATCACCCGGCTAATGCTGCCATTGAGCAATGCCCAGAACCCCGGTGCCTGGTTGCCGGGGTACACGATGGTCACGTCCAGCAGTGCATCCAGTTGTTCACCCAACGCCGCCAGCACAAAGGCCACGCCGCCAGCCTTGGGCTTGAGCAGGTAGCGATACGGTGACTGCTGTTCCTGGCGCTTGGTTTCGGTAAACCGGGTGCCTTCCAGGTAGTTGACCACGGTCACTGGCTGACGCTTGAACAGCTCGCAGGCCGCCTTGGTGATCTCCAGGTCCTTGCCCTTGAGCTCGGGGTGCTTTTCCAGAAACGCCTTGCTGTAGCGCTTCATGAACGGGTAATCCAGCCCCCACCAGGCAAGGCCCAGCAGCGGAACCCAGATCAATTCCTTCTTGAGGAAGAACTTGAAGAAAGGCGTGCGGCGGTTGAGGCTTTCGATCAACGCCGGGATATCGACCCAGGTCTGGTGGTTGCTTACCGCAAGATAGGAGGTGTCCTTACGCAGGTTCTCTACGCCGCGGATGTCCCACTCTGTAGGAATGCACAGGGCGAAGATGGCCTTGTCGATTTCCGACCAGGTTTCGGCCACCCACATCACTGCCCACGAGGCATAGTCGCGGCCACGGCCCGGCAGCACCAGCTTGAGCAGGGCAAAGACCAGCAGCGGGCAGATCAACACAACAGTATTGAGCAGCAGCAGAGTGGTGGTAAGAATGCCGGTCAGCAGGCGACGCATAAAGAGACTCTTGTTGTGGGAAATAATCGGCTGGCAATGATAAGCAGGGCAGTGGCCTACGCCAAATGTCCAATGCCCTGCGGCGGCAACAAATGTTTCACATTATGTTGATTAGGCTTGGGACAGCGAACCTATCCTGCCAGTGCAGTCTAAGCACTGACCCTTCTCAAGGAAGCCTGCTTGTGAAATCTCTGTTTGCCATGTTGTCACTGTTGGCGCTGCCAGTAATGGCCGCCGAACCTACAATCTACGGCCGGTACGAGAACATCGCCCTGCCTGAGCTGGGCGAAACCCTGAAGGCCAAGATGGACACCGGTGCCTTCACCGCGTCGCTGTCGGCCAAGGACATTGAGCTGTTCAACCGCGATGGCGACGAGTGGGTACGTTTCCGCTTGGCGACCAAGGACTCGGACGGCAAGGTGTACGAGCACAAGGTCTCGCGCATCAGCAAGATCAAGGGCCGTGCCGATGAAGAGGAAGAGGGCGATGCGCCGGAAATTTCCAAGCGCCCGGTGGTGGACCTGGAGCTGTGCCTGGGTGACGTGAAGCGCACCGTGGAAGTGAACCTGGTGGACCGCAGCAGCTTCAACTACCCGCTGCTGGTGGGGTCCAAGGCGCTGCGTGAGTTCAAGGCCGCGGTCAACCCGGCCAAGAAGTTTACCGCTGGCAAGCCCGATTGCTGATTCAGGCTGCCTGCACTGGCCTCTTCGCGGGCACGCCCGCTTGTATGGTTAGACTTGAAGGGGTGGTGGGACTAAATGCCCGATTCTGACTGTTCACAGCAGTACAGACCGTGGGAGACATCGCCCCACCCCTTCCACCAAAGCGCCGATAAAGAATGCATCGTTTGCAAACGACGATAGAAGCAAGCCAGCGCCTCTTGGTGAAACCCCTTCAAGCCAAAAAACCATAACGTGAGGAGGCTCCCGTGGCAATGCAGGTTGGCAAATTGATCGTCGGTGCGGATGTCGCGAAAGCTGAGTTAGTGATTCATCACGATGATCGCGATGAGATCATCAAGGTGAAAAATACCAAACCAGAAATCAAGAAATGGCTGAAGCAACAGCCTCTCAACACGGCAATTGCTGTTGAGGCGACCAATGTTTACCACCTGGACTTGGTTGAGCTGGCCCATAGCCTGGGTTTCGAGGTCTATGTCATTGATGGATTCCAACTGAGCAACTACCGCAAAAGCGTGGGTGTACGGGTAAAAACGGACCCCACTGATGCTCGGTTGTTGTCCCGTTTTTTGAGAAACGAGGGGGAAGACCTCCGCCCTTGGACTCCCCCTCCCGCCGTCTACGGCAAGCTTCAGAGCCTTCTGCGACGCCGAGCGGCCTTGGTGACTGCCCGCACGGCGATGACTCAGAGCTGGGCTAATGAAGCCCTTTTGAAAGCCGCCTTCACAACCTTTGTAAAATCGATAGACCGGCTGGATTTGTTGATCCAAAAGAAAATTAAAGAAGTGCTGCGCGAAGCAGGGCTGCACGAGCAAGTTGCTCGCTGCCAGGCGGTAGAGGGTATTGGGTTTCTCACGGCCACTGCCTTGGTAATGGCTTTTATGCGGGGCGAGTTCAAGAGCAGTGATTCGTACATTGCATTCCTGGGAATGGATCTACGAGTGATTGATTCTGGGCAGAAGAATGGACGTCGTCGCCTTACCAAGCGAGGCTGCTCAGAAATCCGTCGCCTGCTGCATAACGCGGCGATGTCAGCCAGCCGGACGGCCACTTGGAAAGGGCTCTACGAACAGCATCGCAATGCGGGTAAAGCAACAACCCAGGCGTTGGTAATCCTGGCCAGGAAGCTTGCACGAGTGGCATTCGCCCTGATGAAGAATCAGGACGAATATGTCACCAAGGGTGGGAAAGCGCCTTGCTGAAAACCATAGAATCTCCCACAGGTTAACGCTGCTCTCGAAGGCTGGGCAGTATGTGTAGGAGCTGGCTTGCCTGCGATGGGCCGCAAAGCGGCCCCATGATCTCAGCGCTGAAGCAGATATTGCCGGGGCCGCTCTGCGGCCCTTTCGCGACACAAGGCCGCTCCTACACAATAGTGCGTCGCCATCGACATCTGCACAGGCCGCGCATCCATGCCCCATATCCTCATCGTCGAAGACGAAGCCGCCATCGCCGACACCCTGGTCTACGCCCTGCAGGCCGACGGCCACAGCACCGAATGGGTGACCCTGGGCGGCGCTGCCCTCGACCAGCAGCGCCAGCGCCCGGCCGACCTGATCATCCTCGACATCGGCCTGCCTGACATCAGTGGCTTCGAAACCTGCCGCCAATTGCGCCGTTTCAGCGACGTGCCAGTGATGTTCCTCAGCGCCCGTGATGGTGAAATCGACCGGGTGGTGGGCCTGGAAATTGGTGCCGACGACTACGTGGTCAAACCCTTCAGCCCGCGTGAAGTGGCTGCGCGGGTGCGGGCGATCCTCAAACGCATGGGCCCCAGGGCCGACCCGGCTACCGATGCGGCATTGTTCCAGCTCGACACCCTGCGCATGCAGATCACCTATCGCGGTCAGCCACTCACGCTGACCCGCCACGAATTCCGCCTGCTGCAATCCCTGCTGGAGCAGCCGCAGCGGGTGTTCAGCCGAGAACAGCTGCTTGATGCCCTGGGGGTGGCCTCCGATGCCGGGTACGAGCGCACCATCGACAGCCATATCAAAAGCCTGCGCGCCAAGCTGCGCCAGGTCGCGGGTGATGCCGAGCCGATCCAGACCCACCGCGGCCTCGGCTACAGCTACAGCCCGGACCATGCCTGATGCGCCTGGGCATCCGGATCTTCCTGGTGTACTTCCTGTTCGTCGGCCTGGCGGGCTACTTTCTGCTCAACACGGTGCGTGAACAGATTCGCCCGGTGGTACGCCAGTCTTCCGAAGAAACACTGGTCGACACCGCCAACCTGCTGGCCGAGATCCTGCGCGATGACGTCAAGGCCGGCACCTTGAGCCAGAGCCGCCTGCCGCAAGTACTCAAGGCCTACGGCTCGCGCAGCCCGGGCGCGCAGATCTGGGGGCTGGCCAAGAACCAGGTCAGCCACCGCATCTATGTCACTGACGCCAAGGGTATCGTGCTGCTGGACTCCAGCGGTGAGGCGCTGGGCAAGGATTACTCGCAGTGGAATGACGTACTGCTGACCCTGCGTGGCCAGTACGGCGCCCGCTCCACCCGCAGCGACCCCAATGATGAAAGCACCTCGGTGATGCACGTTGGCGCACCGATCATCGACGACGGCAAGGTCATCGGCGTGGTCACCGTGGCCAAACCCAACAGCTCGCTGCAGCCGTACATCGACCGTTCCGAGCGGCGCCTGCTCACGCTGGGCCTGGGGCTGATCGGCCTGGGCTTGCTGATTGGCGCGGCGCTGTCGTGGTGGCTGGCACGCTCGCTCCGCCGGCTGGCCCGTTATGCCCAGGCGGTCAGCGAGGGTGAGCGGGCTGCGTTGCCGCACTACAAGGGCGGCGAGCTGGCGCACCTGGCCCAGGCGGTGGAACGCATGCGCACCCAGCTGGAGGGCAAGGCCTATGTCGAGCGCTATGTGCATACCCTGACGCACGAACTGAAAAGCCCGCTGGCGGCCATTCGTGGGGCTTGCGAGCTGCTGCAGGACGAGGGCATGCCCGCCGACCAGCGCGCGCGCTTTGCCGGCAATATCGAGCGCGAGAGCGAGCGCTTGCAGCAGATGGTCGAGCGCCTGCTCAACCTGGCCAGGGTCGAGCAGATGCAGGCCCTGGAGGATGAACAGCAGGTGGCGCTGGCGGCGCTGGTGGACGAGTTGCTGTTGGCTCATGGGGCGCGGATCGAAGGCGCCGGTTTGCACGTGCGTCAGCGGGTGCCGGCTGGTTTGCGCTTGCTGTGTGATCCGTTCCTGATGCGCCAGGCGCTGGCCAACCTGCTGGATAACGCACTGGATTTCACCCCCGCAGGTGGCGCCCTGCTGTTTGACCTGGAGCGCGACGGCGAGCGGGTGGCATTGAGCCTGTTCAACCAGGGGCAGGCGATACCGGCGTATGCCATCGGGCGGGTCAGCGAGCGCTTCTACTCGCTGCCGCGGCCAGGGAGCGGGCGCAAGAGCACCGGGCTGGGGCTGAATTTTGTGGCCGAGGTAATGCAACTGCATGGCGGGGCGCTGGCGGTGGATAACGTCGATGGCGGGGTGCGGGTGCGATTGTGGCTGCCGGTGCGGCGTATCAGCTGAGATAGCCGGGGCTGCTTTGCAGCCCATCGCCGGCAAGCCAGCTCCCACAGGTACTGCGCAGGTTTCCGGCTTTGTGCTGGACCTGTGGGAGCTGGCTTGCCGGCGATCTGGCCGTTGAAAGTACACACGATCTCCACACAAGCTCCCCAAAGCCTCCACGCAAGGCGCAGACACTTGCGCCCACTGCCACAGGAGGCCCCATGACCAAGACCCTCGGTTACAAACTCGGCATGATCGCCGTGCTCATATTGCTGCTGCTCATCCCGCTGCTGCTGATCAACGGCCTGATCGATGAGCGCCAGGCCCTGCGCGACAATGTGCTGCGCGACATCGCCCAAAGTGCCAGCTTCGACCAACAGCTCAGCGGCCCGCTGCTGGTGGTGCCGTACCGCAAATACCAGCGCCGCTGGATCGAAAAGGACGGCGAGCGCACCCAGGAAACCAGCACCATTGCCGGCCACTTGTACTTCCTGCCGGACACCTTCGCCGCCGACCTGGGCGTGGACACCGAACTGCGTGCCCGCGGCATCTATCAGGCCCGGCTGTTCCACGCCAAGGGACGTATCAGCGGCCGCTTCAAGCTCCCGGAGCGTTGGGGTATCGACAAGGACTTCGACGACTACCGCTTCGACAAACCCTTCCTGGTGGTGGGCATCAGCGATATCCGCGGCATCGAGAATGGCCTGGAACTGAGCATGGACGAACAGAAGGTGCCGTTCGAGGCCGGCACCCAGCTCGACTGGATGCGCGGTGGCGTGCATGCCAGCCTGCCGGGTTTGGACGGTATGCAGGCACGGAAATTCAGCTACGGCTTTGACCTTGCTTTGCAAGGCACCGGCCAGTTGCACATCGTGCCGGTGGGCCGCACCAGCAGCGTTGACATGCGTGCCAACTGGCCGCATCCGAGCTTTGTCGGCAGCTATCTGCCCAACCGCCGAGACATCGATGCGCAAGGCTTCAGCGCCCACTGGCAGACGTCGTTCTTCGCCACCAACCTTGAAGATGCCCTGCGCCAATGCGCCACTGCCGGCCAGTGCGAAGACATCAGCGAGCGCAGCTTCGGCGTGAGCTTTGTCGACCCGGTGGACCAGTACCTGAAGAGTGAGCGGGCGATCAAATACGCGTTGCTGTTCATCGCGCTGACCTTTGCAGGCTTCTTCCTGTTCGAAGTGTTGAAAAACCTGAGTGTGCACCCGGTGCAGTACATCCTGGTGGGTGTGGCGCTGGCGTTCTTCTACCTGCTGCTGTTGTCATTGTCCGAGCACATAGGCTTTGGCCTGGCGTACGGGCTGTCGGCTTCGGCGTGTGTGCTGCTGATCGGCTTCTACCTCAGCCATGTGTTGCGCAGCCTGGCACGAGGGGTGGGGTTTGCGGCGGGGTTGGCGGCGCTGTATGCGCTGCTGTATGGGCTGCTGAGTGCCGAGGACTATGCGCTGCTGATGGGCTCGCTGCTGTGCTTTGGCTTGCTGGGGGTGTTCATGGTGCTGACCCGACGGCTGGACTGGGCGCGGGTGGGGAGGTCGGCATGAGGGAGGACAAAGAAATCGGGCGGTGGTTGGCCTACAGGATTGGGCTGTTGTTTCCTGTGGCAGCCAAGTGAGGAATTCGCAGCACAAGGCTGCTCCTACAGGCGGTGGCATCCCCTGTAGGAGCAGCCTGGGCTGCGAATGTCCCTGTCAGGCTGTCGGTGCTGTGGCGACCATCGACGGCCGCTTGGCCACCTCTGCATACCACGCCGCCAACCCAGGCTGGCGCTCACGCCAGCCAAACTCCGGCTGACGCAGATCCAGGTATCCCAGCGCACAGGCCACGCCAATCGCCGCCAGGTCGAACCCGGACACCAGCTCGGGCAGGTGCTCCTGCTCCAGGTTGGCCAGGCTACGGCGGATCTTGTCGCCTTGCGCCTGCAGCCAGCCGTCCCAGCGTTTGTCTTCTGGGCGCAGGAAGCTTTCATAGCGCGACGATACTGCTGCATCCATGATCGCATCGGCCTGCGACACCAGTGTCAGGCGCCGCCAGCGCGCCGAGCCTTCGCGGGGCAGCAGTGGCAGGCCGACATGTTGCAGGTCGAGGTATTCGCAGATCACCCGGCTGTCATGCAGCACGGTGCCGTCGTCCAGGCGCAGGGCCGGGATCTTGCCGATCGGGTTGTCGTGGTTGAGCTGCGGGTCGCCGCTGACCGGGCTGATGTTGACCGGTTGCAGCGTCACGCGCTCAAGCTGGGCGGTCTCGTGCAGCACCACCATGACCTTGCGCACGAAAGGCGACAATGGCGAGTGGAACAGGGTCATCGTGGCCATGGTTCAGTTGCCCTGCAGGCTGGGTGGCAGGCATACACCGGTGCCGCCGATGCCGCAGTAGCCTTGCGGGTTCTTGGCCAGGTACTGCTGGTGGTAGGCCTCGGCGAAGTACACGGTCGGTGCCTGGTCGATTTCGGTGGTGATTTCACCGAAGCCGGCCTTGTTCAGCTCCGCCTGGAAGGCGTCGCGGCTGGCCTTGGCCTGTTCCAGCTGTTCAGGGCTGGTGCAGTAGATGGCCGAGCGGTACTGAGTGCCGACATCGTTGCCCTGGCGCATGCCCTGGGTCGGGTTGTGCAGTTCCCAGAACATCGCCAGCAGCTCGCGGTAGCTGACCTTGTCCTTGTCGAACACCACCAGCACCACTTCGGTGTGGCCGGTCAGGCCCGAGCAGACTTCTTCATAGGTAGGGTGAGGGGTGAAGCCGCCGGCGTAGCCGACCACGGTGCTGACCACACCTTCACGCTGCCAGAAGCGCCGCTCCGCGCCCCAGAAGCAACCCAGGCCGAAGATGGCGAAGTCGATGGCGCCTTCGAAGAAGGGGCCGAGCAGCGGGGTGCCTTCGAACACGTAGTGGAACTCGGGCAGGCTCATTGGCGTTTCGCGGCCAGGCAGGGCCTGTTCCGCAGTTGGCAGGACGTTTTTGTTCACCAGGATTTCCGAACGCAGGACCATGGCCGTTCCTCTGTGTTTATTCAGTGGGATAGGTGTTGGGGCCATCGCCGGCAAGCCAGCTCCCACAGGCATATCACAGGTCTGGAAATCTGTGCGGTCCCTGTGGGAGCTGGCTTGCCGGCGATAGGGCCCGAATAGGTTCTATAGTGCCCGAGGATTACGCCGCTGTCAGGCCACTGGTCCGCGCGGATAACGCTTCAGCCGCTCGGCCAGCTCGCGCCCCGGAATCGGCCGGTCGAACAGGTAGCCCTGGCCCACGTCGCAGCGGTGCCGGCGCAGGAACGCCAACTGCTCCGGCGTCTCGATACCTTCGGCCACCACCTTCAGCTTGAGGTTATGGGCCATGGCCACCACGGCCGAGGTGATTTCCATGTCGTCCTGGTTATCCGGGATTTCGTTGATGAAGCTGCGGTCGATCTTGAGGATGTCGATCGGAAACTTCTTCAGGTAGCTCAGCGACGAATAGCCGGTGCCGAAGTCGTCCATGGCCAGGGTCAGGCCCAGGGCCTTCAGTTCGTCCAGCTGGCGGTGGGTGTCTTCGCTGGCTTCCAGCAGCAGGCCTTCGGTCAGCTCCAGCTCAAGCAAGTGCGGGGGCAGGGCTTCTTCGTTGAGGATGGTGCTGATGGACGCCACCAGGTCCGGGTCGGAGAACTGCTTGGGCGACAGGTTGATGGCCACGTGCAGGTTGCCCAGCCCGGCCTCGCGCAGTTGCTTGCTCATGCGGCACGACTGGCGTACTACCCACTTGCCGATGGGGATGATCAGGCCGGTTTCTTCTGCCACGCTGATGAACTGGTCCGGGCGGATCATGCCGCGCTCGGGGTGGTTCCAGCGCAGCAATGCCTCCAGCCCCAGCAGGCGGCCGCTGCGCAGGCAGATCTTGGGCTGGTAGAACACCTCCAGCTCGTTCTGGGTCAGGGCGCGGCGCAGGTTGTTCTCGACGAACAGCTTGTAGCTGGCCTCGGCGTTCAGCACCTCGGTAAACACCTGTACCTGATGCTTGCCGTTGGCCTTGGCCTTGTGCAGGGCAAGGCCGGCATTTTTCATCAGGCTGGCGGGGTCGACGCCGTGCAGCGGTGCACAAGCCAGGCCTACCGAGGCGGTGACGTTGATCAGCTGGTTGTCGACGAACATCGGCTTGTCGAGTGTGCTCAGCAACTGCAGCGCAACGCCCTGGCCATCTTCCAGGCTGGTGTCATCGAGCAGCACGGCGAACTCGTTACTGGCAAAGCGCGCCAGGATGCCACCGCTGTGCAGGCTGTTGCGCAGGCGCCGGGCCAGGCTGATCAGCAGCTTGTCGCCGGTCTGGTGGCCGAGGCTGTCGTTGATGCGCTTGAAGTTGTCGATGTCTACCAGCAGCAGGCACATCGCGCTTTCGCCATCGCGGACGAAGCGCTCGTCCAGGCTGCGGATGAACGCCGGGCGGTTGCCCAGGTTGGTCAGGTTGTCGGTGTAGGCCAGGCGCTCGATGCGCTGCTGGGCCAGCTTGGTCTGGGTGACGTCTTCGTAGATGCCGATGTAATGGGTCAGCTCACGGTTGTCGCCGTACACCTTGGAAATCGACAACTGGCCCCAGTAGGGCTCCAGGTTTTTACGCCGGCTCTTGAATTCGCCCTGCCAGCTATTGCCCATGGCCAGGCTGGAGGGCGAGTCGAACAGCAGTTCGCTCAGGTTTTCCAGTGCAGGCAGCTCGCCCAGCTGGCGGCCTTGCACTTCGTCGGTGCTGTACTGGGTGATGGCGGTGAAGCTTGGGTTGACGTATTCCACCCGGCCATCGCGGTTGACCAGCAGGAAGGCGCTGGCGCTTTGCTCCACCGCACGCTGGAACAGGTGCAGTGCGCTGGCCGCCGCGCGCCGGTTGTGGTTGGTGATGACCTGGGCGAACTGGTCGGCCAGCTCGCCGGCAAAGGCGATCTCGTCCGATTGCCAGGCCCGTGGCTGGCCGCTCTGCTCCAGGCACAACACGCCGACCACCTGGCCATCGACGCGGATACTGGCATCGAGCATGGCCTTGTTTTCGGGGCGCAGGCTTTGCGTCAGGGCGCGGGTGCGCGGGTCGTGGCCGGCGTTGTGGGCGTCGATGGCGCGGCTGGCGTGTAGTGCTTCAAGGTAGTCGGGGAAGCGGCTGGCATCGATGGCTTCGGGCTGGCGATGCTCCTGCGCGTCGCGGTACCAGGCGGTGATCGGTTCCAGTCGCTGGTCGTCCAGGTGCCAGATGCTGGCGCTGTCGACCTTGTAAATTTCGCAGGCGCTCTGGGTGATCAGCTGGGCGGCTTCCAGCAGGGAGTTCTCGGCGCTGTAGCGCTGGCGCGCCAGGCGCAGGATCAGGTCCTGCTGGCCGCGTACCCGCTCCAGGTGTTCCAGTTGTTCCTGCTGGGCACGCTGGTTCAGTTGCAGGGCCAGTTGCAGGCGGTTGTTGCGCGACTCCAGGTCGCTGGCGCTCTCGCCTGCGTCGTCGGGCTGGTCGTCGAGCACGCTCAGGTAACCGCGCAACAGCTGGCGGTTGTGCTGCTTGTAGGCTTCACCGGTTTCCAGCAGGCGCAGCGAGGTGGTTGGTGTGTGCAGGGAGTAGCGCACGCGGTAGTAGCCGCGCTGGGCCAGTTGCAGCTGGATCTCGTCGTGCAGCCGGTAGCGGGCCTCGGGCTCCATCAGGCTGGCGTAGGGCGCGTCCACCAGGGCACACAGGTCGGCGGCGTGCAGGCCAAACTGGCGCTCGCAGGCCGGGTCAAGGTAGAGCATGGACCAGGTGGCTTCGTTGAGCCTTTCGAAACGCAGCATACCGAGCCGCGAGGGCACGGGTAACGGCGTGACGACCTCGGCCGCCACACGGCTGGCGGCATCGGGTTGGCTTTTCATCGAAGACTCGCTTGAACAGGGAGCGCGGCCTTGGAGCGGCGGCGGATTCGGCAAGGTTGCATCATGTCCCGAGGGCTGGCAAGCGGCCATGCTTGATGCTGTGGACAGGTTATCGGCTGACGTGGCCGATTCTGTAGTTTGGCTGGAGATTTTGGGGCCGCTTTGCGGCCCATCGCGACACAAGGCCGCTCCCACAGGGAACCGCGATCGCCTTGTAGGAGCGGCCTTGTGTCGCGATGGAGGGCGAAGCCCTCCCGGCTTTCTCCAGGCAAAAAAAGCCCCGCCAATTGGCGGGGTTGAGGTACGAGCGTGGCAGCTCGAAAAGGGTACTGCCCCTCGCAAGGAGGGGCAGCGGGCTGCCTTACAGCAGCATGGTGCGGATATCGCCCAGCACGTCGCCCAGGCGCTTGGTGAAGCGCGCGGCGGCAGCGCCGTTGATCACACGGTGATCGTAGGACAGCGACAGCGGCAGCATCAGCTTCGGCTGGAAGGCCTTGCCATCCCACACTGGCTGCATGGTCGCCTTCGAGACGCCCAGGATAGCCACTTCCGGCGCGTTGACGATCGGCGTGAAGCCGGTGCCGCCAATGTGACCGAGGCTGGAGATGGTGAAGCAGGCACCTTGCATGTCGTCGGCCGACAGCTTTTTGGTACGCGCCTTCTCGGCCAGTGCAGCGGCTTCGGCAGCCAGTTGCAGCAGGCTCTTCTGGTCGACGTTCTTGATCACAGGGACCAGCAGGCCGTCCGGGGTGTCCACAGCGAAGCCGATGTGCACGTACTTCTTGCGGATGATGGCCTTGCCGCTTGGCGCCAGCGAGCTGTTGAAGTCCGGCAGTTCCTTGAGCAGGAAGGCGCAGGCCTTGAGCAGCAGTGGCAGCACGGTCAGCTTCACGCCAGCTTTTTCGGCCACGGCCTTCTGCGCAACGCGGAAGGCTTCCAGCTCGGTGATGTCGGCGGAGTCGAACTGGGTCACGTGCGGCACGTTCAGCCAGCTGCGGTGCAGGTTGGCGGCACCGACCTGCATCAGGCGGGTCAGGGCCACTTCTTCCACTTCACCGAACTTGCTGAAGTCCACCACCGGGATCGGCGGGATGCCAGCGCCACCGGTTGCACCGGCGGCTGCCGGGGCTTCCTTGGCCTTTTGCATCATCGCCTTGACGTAAACCTGCACGTCTTCCTTCAGGATACGGCCGTGCGGGCCGGTGGCAGCCACTGCGCCCAGCTCGACACCGAATTCACGGGCCAGCTGACGAACAGCCGGGCCTGCGTGAACCTTGGCATTGTTGCCAGCAGCCGGTGCGGTAGCCGCCGGTGCAGGGGCAGCAGCAGGGGCAGCAGCGGCAGGCGCGGCGGCCGGAGCAGCCTCAGCCTTGGCTGGCGCCGGTGCAGCAGCAGGTGCCGGTGCAGCAGCCGGTGCAGCGCCCGCGACTTTCAGCTTGAAGATCAGGTCGCCAGTGCCGACTTCGTCTTCCAGCTTGCACAGTACTTCTTCGACCACGCCGGCAGCCGGCGACGGGATTTCCATGGAGGCTTTGTCGGACTCCAGGGTAATCAGCGACTGGTCGGCTTCGACGGTGTCGCCGACCTTGACCAGCACTTCGATGATCTTGGCCTTGCCCGACGAGCCGATGTCCGGCACGTGGATGTCCTGCACGCTGGCAGCAGCCGGGGCTGCGGCAGGAGCAGGGGCGGCTTCGGCGGCAGGCGCTGGAGCAGCAGCCGGGGCAGCGGCCGCGGCCGGAGCCTCAGGCGCCGCAGCAGCGGCACCTTCGACTTCCAGCACCAGCAGCTCGTCGCCTTCTTTCAGGCGGTCGCCCAGCTTGACCTTGAGTTCCTTGACGATACCGGCCTTGGGGGCCGGGATCTCCATGGAGGCCTTGTCGGACTCCAGGGTCAGCAGGCTCTGGTCAGCCTCGATACGGTCACCGACCTTGACGAACAGCTCGATGATTTCACCTTCACCGCTGCCGATGTCAGGTACGCGAATGAGTTCGCTCACTTAAAAATACTCCTCAGCAGTCCAGTGGGTTGCGCTTGTCCGGGTCGATGCCGAACTTGACGATGGCGTCAGCCACAACCTTGGGTTCGATCTCGCCACGGTCAGCCAGGGCTTCCAGGGCAGCCAGTACCACGAAGTGGCGGTCGACTTCAAAGAAGTGACGCAGCTTCTTGCGGCTGTCGCTGCGACCGTAACCGTCGGTACCCAGGACTTTGAACTCTTTGCTCGGCACCCACTGGCGAATCTGCTCGGCGAACAGCTTCATGTAGTCGGTAGAGGCGATGACCGGGCCCTTGCGGCCGGCCAGGCATTCTTCGACGTAAGTCTGCTGTGGCTTCTGGCCAGGCTTCAGGCGGTTGGCGCGCTCAACGGCCAGGCCGTCGCGACGCAGTTCGTTGAAGCTGGTGACGCTCCATACGTCGGCACCGACGTTGAACTCTTCACGCAGGATTTTCGCGGCTTCGCGGACTTCGCGCAGGATGGTGCCGGAGCCCATCAGCTGTACGTGGTGCGCGGCTTCGCGGGTGTCTTCTTCCAGCAGGTACATGCCCTTGATGATGCCTTCCTCGACACCGGCCGGCATGGCTGGCTGCTGGTAGGATTCGTTCATCACGGTGATGTAGTAGAAGATGTCCTGTTGCTCTTCGGTCATCTTCTTCATGCCGTCCTGGATGATCACCGCCAGCTCGTAGCCGTAGGTTGGATCGTAGGTGCGGCAGTTCGGGATGGTACCCGCCATCATGTGGCTGTGACCGTCTTCGTGCTGCAGGCCTTCACCGTTCAGGGTGGTACGGCCGGCGGTACCGCCGATCAGGAAGCCACGGGTGCGGCTGTCGCCAGCGGCCCAGGCCAGGTCGCCAATGCGCTGGAAGCCGAACATCGAGTAGAAGATGTAGAACGGCAGCATCGGCTGGTTGTGGCAGCTGTACGAGGTACCGGCAGCGATGAACGACGACATGGCGCCGGCTTCGTTGATGCCTTCCTCGAGAATCTGGCCCTTCTTGTCTTCGCGGTAGAACATCACCTGGTCTTTATCGACTGGCTCGTAGAGCTGGCCGACGGACGAGTAGATGCCCAGTTGGCGGAACATGCCTTCCATACCGAAGGTACGGGCTTCGTCCGGGATGATCGGCACGATGCGCTGGCCGATTTCCTTGTCCTTGACCAGCTGCGCCAGAATACGCACGAAGGCCATGGTGGTGGAGATTTCGCGGTCGCCCGAGCCGTCCAGGATCGCTTTCAGCGTTTCCAGGGATGGGGTCGGTACGCTGAAGCTCTTGGCGCGGCGCTGTGGTACGAAGCCGCCCAGGGCAGCGCGACGCTCGGCCAGGTACTTGGCTTCGGCAGAACCTTCTTCCGGCTTGAAGAACGGCAGGTTCTCCAGGTCGGCATCCTTGACAGGGATGTCGAAGCGGTCACGGAAGTGACGCAGGCTGTCGACGTCGACCTTCTTGGTGTTGTGCGCGGTGTTCTTGGCTTCGCCAGCACCGGTGCCGTAACCCTTGATGGTCTTGGCCAGGATGACGGTCGGCTGCTCTTTGTGGTTCACAGCCTGGTGGTACGCCGCGTAGACCTTGTACGGGTCGTGGCCGCCACGGTTGAGCTTCCAGATCTCGTCGTCGGACAGGTCTTCGACCATGGCCTTGAGTTCTGGCGTGTTGAAGAAGTTTTCACGAACGTACGCGCCGTCTTTGGCTTTGTAGTTCTGGTACTCGCCGTCGATGACTTCGTCCATGCGGCGCTGCAGGGCACCGTTGGTGTCCTTGGCCAGCAGTGGGTCCCAGAAACGGCCCCAGACCACTTTGTTGACGTTCCAGCCACCGCCACGGAACACGCCTTCGAGTTCCTGGATGATCTTGCCGTTGCCGCGAACCGGGCCGTCGAGGCGCTGCAGGTTGCAGTTGATGACGAAGATCAGGTTGTCCAGCTTCTCGCGGCCGGCCAGGGCGATGGCGCCCAGGGATTCCGGCTCGTCGCACTCGCCGTCGCCCATGAAGCACCAGACCTTCTGCTTGCCGGCCGGGATGAAGCCACGGGCTTCCAGGTACTTCATGAAGCGTGCCTGGTAGATAGCCTGGATCGGGCCCAGACCCATAGATACGGTCGGGAACTGCCAGAAGTCAGGCATCAGCCATGGGTGCGGGTACGAAGACAGGCCGTTGCCGTCCACTTCCTGACGGAAGTTGTTCATCTGGTCTTCGTTGATGCGGCCTTCCATGAAGGCACGGGCGTAGACGCCTGGCGAAGCATGGCCCTGGAAGAAGATCAGGTCGCCGCCGTGTTCTTCGGTCGGCGCCTGGAAGAAGTAGTTGAAGCCGATGTCATACAGGGTGGCGCTGGAGGCGAAGCTGGAGATGTGTCCGCCCAGGTCCGAGTCTTTCAGGTTGGTGCGCATGACCATGGCCAGGGCGTTCCAACGCACCATCGAGCGAATGCGGCGTTCCATGAACAGGTCGCCAGGCATGCGTGCTTCGTGGGTGACAGGGATGGTGTTGCGGTATGGCGTGGTGATCGCATACGGCAGCTGGGAGCCACTGCGGGTGGCCAGCTCGCCCATACGGGTCATCAGGTAATGAGCGCGGTCTTCGCCTTCTTTGTCGAGGACCGACTCCAGGGCATCCAGCCATTCCTGGGTTTCGATTGGATCGAGGTCTTGCATGGCTTGCTCCAGGGCGGAAAGGCAACCAGAATCGATTGCCTGAAGTTGCGACTGGCCTTATGGGCAGACGTCGTGAATTCTTGGATTACCGGGGTGTCTTCCGGCGCCGTGTAGTTTTACTACATTTGCTTGCGCATTTCATGCTTTTACACGACATGGGTAGTAGTAAAACTACATTTCTGCGACGTTTGGTCGCACCTTGGCTTGTGAGGAAAAACGTTCATGGTGGTTGGCATTGTGACGCGAACGGGTGGTTCTTGATGTTTGTTGCCAAGTTTTCTTTTTTTTCAGCTATTTCCAACTTTTGTACGACAGTCCAACCGTGGTCCGGCTTCCCCTTGGCCGCTTTTTCCCTTCTATTTCACGCCGATCAAGGATAGACCATGCGCCTGCCTTTGCCGTCCGATCTGCCCGCCACCCTCCAGCCATTGCTGGCCCGCAACCGGCAATTCCTCAGTGATGCAGTGGCCGCTCACGCCGACCTCGACCTGAATGCCTGGAGCCCGGTGCACCGGCAACAATTCGACCAGGTTGCCGCCGCCAGCGACTTTGTTCTGGGCCTGGCCCAGCGCGAGCCGGCCATGCTGTTCGAGCTGCTGGCCAGTGGCGAGCTGGAGCGGCGTTATGCGCCGGGTGAGCTGCGTGGGCAAATCGCTGCGGCCGCCCAGGCCGCGCAGAGCGACGACGAGCTGGCGCGCAACCTGCGCCGCGCGCGCAACCGCCAGCAACTGCGCATCATCTGGCGCGACATCACCCGCCAGGCAGAACTTGGCGAAACCTGCCGCGACCTGTCGGACCTGGCCGATGCCGCCATCGACGAAGCCTACCAATGGTTATACCCCCGCCATTGCCAGCAGTTCGGCACGCCCATCGGCAACCGCAGCGGCCAGCCGCAGCACATGGTGGTGCTGGGCATGGGCAAGCTGGGGGCGGTGGAGCTGAACCTGTCGTCGGACATCGACCTGATCTTCGGCTTCCCCGAAGGTGGCGAAACCGAGGGGGTGAAGCGCTCGCTGGAAAACCAGGAGTTCTTCACCCGGCTTGGCCAGCGGCTGATCAAGGCGCTGGACCCGGTGACCGTCGATGGCTTCGTGTTCCGCGTCGACATGCGCCTGCGCCCTTATGGCTCGGCCGGCGCACTGGTGCTCAGCTTCAATGCCCTGGAGCAGTATTACCAGGACCAGGGCCGCGACTGGGAACGCTACGCCATGATCAAGGCGCGGGTGGTGGCGGGCGACCAGGCGGCCGGGGCGCAGTTGCAGGAGGTGCTGCGGCCGTTCGTGTACCGCCGTTACCTGGACTTTTCCGCGATCGAAGCGCTGCGCACCATGAAGCAGCTGATCCAGCAGGAAGTGCGGCGCAAGGGCATGGCCGACAACATCAAGCTGGGTGCCGGTGGCATCCGCGAGGTGGAGTTCATCGCCCAGGCCTTCCAGCTGATCCACGGCGGGCGCGACCTCAGCCTGCAGCAGCGGCCGTTGCTCAAGGTGCTGGCCACCCTCGAGGGCCAGGGTTACCTGCCGCCGGCAGTGGTCGCCGAGCTGCGCGAGGGCTATGAGTTCCTGCGCTATACTGAGCACGCAATCCAGGCCATCGCCGACCGCCAGACGCAAATGCTGCCGGAAGGTGAGACCGACCAGGCGCGGGTGGCCTACATTCTCGGCTTTGCCGACTGGCAGAGCTTCCACGACCAGTTGATGTACTGGCGTGGCCGTATCGACTGGCACTTCCGCCAGGTGATCGCCGACCCGGATGACGAAGACGGTGAGGGCGAACTGGTGGTGGGCGGCGAATGGTCGCCGCTGTGGGAGCAGGCACAGGACGAGGAAGCCGCTGGCCGGCAGCTGGAAGAGGCCGGTTTCAAGCAGCCCGTCGAAGCCCTGCGGCGCCTGGCCGGGTTGCGCTCCAGCCCGCAGTTGCGCTCGATGCAGCGTATCGGCCGTGAACGCCTGGATGCCTTCATCCCGCGGCTGCTGGCCCAGGCGGTGGAACATGACAACCCCGACCTGGTGCTTGAACGTGTGTTGCCGCTGGTCGAGGCGGTGGCGCGGCGTTCTGCCTACCTGGTGCTGCTGACCGAAAACCCGGGTGCCTTGCGCCGTCTGCTGACGTTGTGCGCCGCCAGCCCGTGGATTGCCGAACAAATTGCGCACTACCCGCTGCTGCTCGACGAATTGCTCAACGAAGGCCGCTTGTTCAGCCCGCCACTGGCCCCAGAGCTGGCCAGCGAGTTGCGCGAACGCCTGACGCGCATCCCCGAAGACGACCTGGAGCAGCAGATGGAAGCGCTGCGCCACTTCAAGCTGGCGCACAGCCTGCGTGTGGCAGCTTCGGAAATCAGCGGCAACCTGCCGTTGATGAAGGTCAGCGACTACCTGACCTGGCTGGCCGAAGCCATCCTCGACCAGGTGCTGGCCCTTGCCTGGCGCCAGACCGTGGCCCGCCACGGCCAGCCCAGGCGCAGCGACGGCAGTCTGTGCGACCCAGGGTTCATCATCATTGGTTACGGCAAGGTCGGTGGCCTGGAGCTGGGCCATGGCTCGGACCTGGACCTGGTGTTCATCCACGACGGCGACCCGCACGCAGAAACCGACGGCAGCAAGCCCATCGACAGTGCGCAGTTCTTCACCCGCCTGGGCCAGCGCATCATTCACTTGCTGGCCACCCAGACCAACTCGGGCCAGCTGTATGACGTGGACATGCGCCTGCGCCCGTCCGGTGCTTCCGGGCTGCTGGTCAGTTCGCTGGGTGCATTCGAGCGCTACCAGCAGAACGAAGCGTGGACCTGGGAGCACCAGGCGCTGGTGCGAGCCCGCGTGCTGGTGGGTTGCAAGCAGGTGGGCGCGGCGTTCGAAGGCGTGCGCGCCAAGGTGCTGGGCCAGACACGCGACCTGGAGAAACTGCGCACCGAAGTGAGTGAAATGCGCGCCAAGATGCGCGGCAACCTCGGTACCAAGGCCACGGCTGCCGGTACCGCGGCCAATGCCTTCGAGGCCGGTGTGCCGTTTGATATCAAGCAAGATGCCGGCGGTATCGTCGATATCGAATTTATGGTGCAATACGCCGCTTTGGCCTGGTCTCACGACCATCCGGCCATACTCCGATGGACCGATAACATCCGCATTCTGGAAGAGCTGGAGCAGGCGAACCTGATGCCGGCCAGTGACGCGGTGCTGTTGCGTGAAGTGTACAAGGCGTTCCGCTCGGCCTCGCACCGCCAGGCCCTGCAGAAGCAGGCCGGGGTGATCGACGCGACGCAATTTGCCGATGAACGCCGCGAAGTGCGGCGGATCTGGGGTGAATTGGGTTTGACTTGAGAGTGCTGGGGCCGCTTTGCGGCCCATTCGCAGCACAAGGCTGCTCCTACAGGGGAACGCGATCCCTTGTAGGAGCAGCCTTGTGCTGCGAATGGGCTGCAAAGCAGCCCTAAAGGTTTATGCCTCACCACCGGTGTTACACTGTCCGCCACATAGCCTGAATATAAAGAGGGGAGGCCAGGCTGTACCGCAGCCTGTAGCCTCCCCGAGCGTTTCTGGACTAAGCATGAGAATACTGATCATTGGCCCCAGCTGGGTCGGCGACATGGTGATGGCGCAGACCTTGTTCCAGTGCCTGAAACAGCAGCACCCCGACTGCGTGATCGACGTGCTGGCCCCCGAGTGGAGCCGGCCGATCCTGGAGCGTATGCCCGAGGTACGCCAAGCCTTGAGCTTCCCGCTCGGCCACGGCGCGCTGGAGCTGGCTACGCGTCGGCGTATCGGCAAATCCCTGGCCGGCCAGTACGACCAGGCCATCCTGCTGCCCAATTCGCTGAAGTCGGCCTTGGTGCCGTTCTTCGCTGGCATCCCCAAGCGTACCGGCTGGCGCGGTGAACTGCGCTTCGGCCTGCTGAACGATGTGCGCAAGCTGGACAAGGCCCGCTACCCGCTGATGATCGAGCGCTTCATGGCCTTGGCCTACGCGCCCGGCGCCGAGCTGCCGCAGCCGTACCCGCGCCCCAGCCTGCAGATCGAAGCGCAAAGCCGCGATGCTGCACTGGCCAAGTTCGGCCTGGAGCTGGACCGCCCAGTGCTGGCGCTGTGCCCTGGCGCCGAGTTCGGTGAGGCCAAGCGTTGGCCAGTCGAGCATTACGCTGCGGTGGCCGACGCGATGGTCCGCCAGGGCTGGCAGGTATGGCTGTTCGGCTCGAAGAACGACCACCCGGTCGGTGAGCAGATCCGCGACCGGCTGATCCCGGGTTTGCGTGAAGAATCGTCCAACCTCGCCGGTGAAACCTCGCTGGCCGAGGCCATCGACCTGATGTCCTGTGCCCATGCCGTGGTGTCCAACGACTCCGGCCTGATGCACGTGGCCGCCGCGCTGAACCGCCCGCTGGTGGCGGTGTACGGCTCGACGTCGCCCGGCTTCACCCCGCCGCTGGCCGACCAGGTAGAGGTGGTGCGTACCGGTATCGAGTGCAGCCCATGCTTCGACCGTACCTGCCGTTTCGGCCACTACAACTGCCTGCGCCTGCTGGAACCGGGCAAAGTCATCGCCGCCCTGCACAGCCTGAGCGGGCCGGACCTGATCGATACCGTGGCCGAGGTCGACTAAGTGCGGGTACTGATCATCAAGACCTCGTCGCTGGGTGATGTGATCCACACCCTGCCGGCGCTCACCGATGCCGCCCACGCCATCCCGGGCATTCGTTTCGACTGGGTTGTGGAAGAAGGCTTTGCCGAAATCCCCAGCTGGCACCCTGCGGTCGACCAGGTTATCCCGGTGGCCATTCGCCGCTGGCGCAAGAACCTTTGGCAAACCCTCAAGAGCGGCGAGTGGAAGGCGTTCAAGCAGCGTGTGCGCGAGCGCAAGTACGACCTGGTGATTGACGCCCAGGGCCTGGTCAAGTCGGCTTGGCTGACCCGTTACGTGAAGGCCCCGGTCGCCGGCCTGGACCGCTACTCGGCCCGTGAAGGCTGGGCCAGCCGCTTCTATGACCGGCGCCTGTCGGTTGCCACCGGCCAGCACGCGGTGGAGCGGGTGCGCCAGCTGTTCGCCATGGCCCTGGCCTACGACTTGCCAGAAGGCATTGGCGACTACGGGCTGGACCTGGAGCGCCTGCAATTGCCGCCCGCCGCGCCTTACGTGGTGTTCTTGCATGGCACCACCTGGGCGACCAAGCACTGGCCCGAAGCCTACTGGCGCGAGCTGGCCGAGCGCATGGGCCGGCGCAAGCTGGAAGTGCGCCTGCCTTGGGGCAACCCGGCCGAAAAGGCGCGCGCCGAGCGCATTGCACAGGGCTTGAACAACTGCCAGGTGCTCCCCAAATTGAACCTTGCCGGCGTTGCGCGTGTATTGGCGGCGGCAAAAGCCTGTGTGGCGGTCGATACCGGCCTTGGCCACCTGGCAGCGGCACTCGATGTGCCGACCATTTCGCTGTTCGGCCCGACCAACCCGGGCCTGACGGGTGCCTACGGACGGACCCAGATTCACCAGGCCAGTGACTGGCCTTGCGCTCCCTGCCTGCAGAAGAAGTGCACCTATAAACCGAGCGCTGACGACCTGCGCCGGTTCGATCTGAAACGCGAGTGGCCGCTGTGCTTCACTCGCCTGAATCCCGAGCATGTGGCGGGCCGCTTGAGCGCGTTGCTGCTGGCTGAGGATGTCCGTTGATGCAACTGGCTTTCGTGCTTTACAAATATTTCCCCTTCGGCGGGCTGCAGCGCGATTTCATGCGCATTGCCCTGGAATGCCAGAAGCGGGGCCACCAGATCCGTGTGTACACGCTGATCTGGGAGGGTGACATTCCGCCGGGCTTCGAAGTGCTGGTGGCGCCGGTGAAGGCGATTTTCAACCACCGTCGCAACGAGAAGCTCAGCGCCTGGATGGCCGCCGACCTGGCCAAGCGCCCGGTCGACCGCCTGATCGGCTTCAACAAGATGCCGGGGCTGGACGTGTACTACGCCGCCGACGGCTGCTTCGAAGACAAGGCGCAGACCCTGCGTGGCGGCCTGTACCGCCGCTGGGGCCGCTACCGGCACTTTGCCGAGTACGAGCGTGCGGTGTTCGCCAAGGACGCCCACACCGAAGTGTTGATGATTTCCGAGGTGCAGCAGCCGCTGTTCATCAAGCACTACGGCACCCCGGTGGAGCGCTTCCACCTGCTGCCGCCGGGCATTTCCCAGGATCGCCGCGCGCCGGCCAACGCTGCCGAGATACGCGCCGAGTTCCGCAAGGAATTCAACCTGGGCGATGACGACCTGTTGCTGGTACAGATTGGCTCGGGCTTCAAGACCAAAGGTGTGGACCGTAGCCTGAAGGCGCTGGCCGCGCTGCCATCGGCCCTGCGCAAACGCACGAAGCTGATGGTGATCGGCCAGGACGACCCCAAGGTGTTCCAGCTGCAAAGCGCCACCCTCGGGCTGGGCGACCAGGTGCAGTTCCTCAAGGGCCGCAGCGACATCCCGCGTTTCCTGCTGGGTGCCGACGTGCTGATTCACCCGGCGTACAACGAGAACACCGGCACCGTGCTGCTTGAAGCGCTGGTGGCCGGCCTGCCGGTACTGGTGTCCAAAGTGTGCGGTTACGCCCACTACATTGCCGAGGCCGATTGCGGCCTGGTGCTGGACGAACCGTTCGAACAGGACCAGCTCAACGGTTACCTGCAACGCATGCTCGAAGACCCGCAGGCCCGCGCCAGCTGGTCGCGCAACGGCCTGGCGTTTGCTGAAACCGCCGATCTGTACAGCATGCCGCAGCATGCTGCCGACGTGATCCTGGGGCAGAAAACCGTATGAAGCTGATACTGGCCGAACCGTTCAAGCGCCTGTGGGCCGGGCGTGATGCCTTCGATGCCGTAGAAGCGCTGCAAGGCGAGGTTTATCGCGAGCTGGAAGGGCGCCGCACGTTGCGTACCGTAGTGGCTGGCGAGGGTTTTTTCGTCAAGATCCACCGCGGCATCGGCTGGGGCGAGATCTTCAAGAACCTGTTCACCGCCAAGCTTCCGGTGCTCGGTGCCGGCCAGGAATGGCGGGCTATCCAGCGCCTGCACGAGGTGGGTGTGCCGACCATGACCGCAGTCGCCTATGGCGAGCGGGGCAGCAACCCGGCCACGCAGCACTCGTTCATCATCACCGAGGAACTGGCGCCCACCATCAGCCTGGAAGACTTCAGTATCGACTGGGCCAAGCAGCCGCCCGAGCCGCGGCTGAAGCGTGCGCTGATCGCCGAAGTGGCGAAGATGACTGGCGGCATGCACCGCGCCGGGGTCAACCACCGCGACTGCTACATCTGCCACTTCTTGCTGCACACCGACCGCCCGGTAACGGCGGACGATTTCAAGCTGTCGGTGATCGACCTGCACCGCGCCCAGACCCGTGCAACCATTAGCCGCCGCTGGCGCGACAAGGACTTGGCCGCGCTGTACTTCTCGGCGCTGGACATCGGCCTGACCCAGCGCGACAAGCTGCGCTTCCTGCGGGGTTATTTCCAGCGCCCGCTGCGCCAAGTGCTGAAGGACGAAGCCCAGTTGCTCACCTGGCTGGAGCGCAAGGCGCAGAAACTCTACGACCGCAAACAACGCTACGGGGATGCGCTCTGATGGCGGGCTGGACACTGGCGCCGGGTTACGAACATCTGGCGACGGACTTCGGCAGCCTCGATGCGGTATTTGCCCTGCAAGGCGAGCGCCTGACCCGCGACCCGCTCAGCGAGGTGGTGCGCATCGAGCGTGACGGGGTCAACTACTACGTCAAGCGCTACACCGGCGCCGGCAAGCACATGCGCCGCTATCTGGGCCGGCCGCGCATCAAGGCCGAATGGCAGAACCTCAAGCAATTCGCCAAGTGGGGCATCCCTACCGCGGAAGTGGTGGCCTGGGGGCTGGAGCGCAAGGGCCTGGCCTTTGGTCGTGGGGCGATGATCACCCGCGAGCTGCCGAACACCGAAGACCTGTCGGCACTCGCCGAGCGCAACGATGCGCGCCTTGCCGACCGCGCCTGGGTCGACCACCTCAGCCGCCAGCTGGCGCGCCATACCCGGGTCATGCACGAGCACCGCTTTGCTCACAACGACCTGAAGTGGCGCAACCTGCTGGTCGATGACCAGGGCACGCTATTCTTCATCGACTGCCCCACCGGCGACTTCTGGCGCGGGTTCATGTGGCGGCACCGGATGATCAAGGACCTGGCGTGCCTGGACAAAGTGGCCAAATACCACCTGTCGGCCACCCAGCGCCTGCGTTTCTATCTGCAATACCGTGGCCGCGACCGGCTGAATGAGCGTGACAAGAAGCGCATTCGCCAGGTGCTGGGCTTTTTCGAGGGAAGGGAATGACCGATTACCTGGCCAGCGCGGACCTCGCGCTGCTCAAACGCCATGGCCTGGACGACTTCGAGGCGCTGTGGGCCTTGCAACTTGAGGCAGTGGATGAACCCAACACCGGCCGTGGCGGCTGGAGCAGCGTGTTCCGCCTGGAACTCGAAGGCAAGGGCTACTACCTCAAGCGCCAGAGCGACTACCTGACCCGCACCCTGCACCGGCCGTTTGGCGAGCCCACCTTCGCCCGCGAATTCCGCAACATCAGCCGCTACCAGAAGCTGCACATTCCGGCCTTGCAGGCGGTGTTCTATGGCGAGCGCAAGCAGGGCGGCAAGCACCGGGCCATCCTGATGACCCGCGCGCTGGACGAGTGGGCCGACCTCGACAGCCTGCTGGCCCAGTGGCCACAGCTGGGCGATGCCGAACGCAATGGCATCCTCAAGGCGTGCGGCCAGCTGGCGCGCACCCTGCACAGCGCCGGCCAGGTGCATGGCTGCTTCTACCCCAAGCACATTTTCCTGCGCCAGCGCCGTGAAGGCTGGGACGCGCAACTGATCGACCTGGAAAAGACCCGGCCATTGCTGCTCGGCATGCGTGACCGCCTCAAGGACCTGGAGCCGCTGCTGCGCCGCGCCCCGGCCTGGAGCGAGGCCGATGTGCGGACAATGCTGGCGACCTACCTGGCGCAGCCGGCTGACAGCACGCTGGTGAACAACTGGTTGCAACGCCTGACGCAACGCCGTCGTGAAAAAGAGGCCCGCTGATGCGTTTGTCCGAACTGAAAGATGCCGGGCGCAGCCCGTCGTTGCCCTTGAACATCACCCTGGCGGATGCCGCCGGCAGCGCCGAGTTGCAACTGCTCAGCCTGCTGCGCGTGTTGCCGGGCCAGCGCTATGTTGGCGCCGGAGTGTGGCGCGGAACCCCGGTGCTGGCCAAGCTGCTGGTGGGCGGTAACGCCGCCCGGCATTTCCAGCGCGAACTGCAAGGTGTGAAGCTGCTGGCCGAGCAAGGCCTGACCACGCCAAAACTGTTGGCCGATGGCCTCAAGGAAGGCGAGGGCGGCTGGCTGCTGTTCGAATTCCTCGACGGCGCCGAAAGCCTGGCCGATGCCTGGGCGGCGGTGGAAAACCTGCCGGTGCTGGCTGACGAGCAACATCTGGTATTGGGTGAAGCACTGACGGCTGTCGCGCACATGCACGCCCAGGGCCTTTGGCAGGAAGACCTGCACCTGGACAACCTGCTGCGCCATGGCGGCAAGCTGTACCTGATCGACGGCGCCGGTATCAAGGCCGAAACGCCTGGCCAGCAACTGTCACGCCCGCGGGTGCTGGAAAACCTCGGGGTGTTCTTCGCCCAGTTGCCCAAGCGCCTGGAACCGTTCATCGAAGAGCTGCTGGTGCACTACCTGCTGGCCAACGCCGAGCATGCGTTGCCCCTGGAAGCCCTGCAAAAGCAGGTGGACAAGGTGCGCAACTGGCGCCAGAAGGACTACCTGGACAAAGCGGGCCGCGAGTGCAGCCTGTTCAGCGTCCAGCGCAGCCTTTCGGGCTTGCAGGCGATCCGCCGCACCGAAGTCGACGCCATGCAGCGGGTGCTGGAGCAGGCCGATGCGCTGATCGAAAAGGGCCACCTGTACAAGACCGGTGGCGCCGCCAGCGTGGCGCGTATCGAGGTGAACGGTCGCAAGCTGGTGCTCAAGCGCTACAACATCAAGAACACCGCGCACTGGTTCAAGCGCTTCTGGCGCCCGAGCCGGGCCTGGCATTCGTGGATTGAAGGCCACCGCCTGGAATTCCTCGGCATCGCCACGCCTCGCCCTCTCGCGGTGCTGGAACAGCGGGTGCTGGGCCTGCGTAGCCGTGCCTACCTGGTCACCGAGTATGTCGACGGCCCGGACCTGACGGCATGCTTCGCGCCCTACGTCGAAAGTGGCGATGCACCCGAGGAGCAAGTGGATGCCTTGGTCCATGTGATGCAGCAGCTGATTCGCGAGCGTATCAGCCATGGGGACTTCAAAGGCCATAACCTGTTCTGGCACAACGGCCAGTGGTCGCTGATCGACCTTGATGCCATGTGCCAGCACGCCACCCAGCTCAGCTTCGCCCCGGCCTATGCCCGCGACCGGGCACGGCTGCTGCGCAACTGGCCGAGTGGCAGTGCCTTGCATCAGCGACTGGACCGGCTTTTGCCAAAACTGGTCGAGTAAGGCAGCCGGTTCGGGCTTTCATTGGGCTGGCGGTGGTTGGTCTGGCAGTGTCAGCCAGTCACTGCTGCGCCCTGCCTGGCGAACGCGTATCAGCCACTGGCCGCTTTCGTGACGCATCACCGCCCACGGCACCACCCCGGCGTTGTCGGGGCTAGCCATCTGCAAGTGGTAATGATCCGGCAGCAGGTGGCGGCGCACCGGCAACTGCCCGCTCTCGAGCCCCAGGTACAACTGGTCGTCAGCCTCGAAGAGCCCTTGTTCGCTATTCAGTGGCAGGCCAGCCACAGGCACCTGCAGGTAGCAGTCTTGCAGTAACTGCTTAAGGTCGGGCAGCCCGTCGTACCAGAGTACCGGTGAGTCGATGACCCACTGCCCGTCGGCCTTGCGCTTGAGCGGCTGCTGCAGGTAGGTGTCTGGCTGGGCAGGGTCGATGGCCCGCCAGCGGTAGCCATCGAAGCTGACCTGATAATAGCGGTTGTCGTTGTCCTTGACGAAGTACAGCGACTGCCCCCCAAACACCGAACTTTGCTCGTATACACCTTCACCGTAGATACCGTCTATGCGATAGCGCAGGCTGCTGCTCGGTTGTACCTGTTGGCGTGCGGGCAGCGGCAGTGGCGGTTGTTTGGGGATCCCGCGCAGGGATCGGCGTAGCACTCTGGAGCCCAGAAAACTGGTACCTGCATCGTTGAGGTGGCTAAGCGCCTGATACGCATGCCGCATCACCCCTTCGACATCCTCTTGCTTGAAGGCCTCGGCGCCGTCCCAGATATCGATTGCCATGCGGCCGATCGACAGCACCAGCAGCGCACGGTTCGGCAGCAGCAGGCTGATGAAGTCCAGTAAGCGCCAGCTCAGCGCCATGACCGATTCCACGTTCACTTCCCTGGTCGTCATGCTGTCGGCATCGGCCTGAGCGATCAGCGCCCGGGCTTCGGCCATGTAGTAAACGAAGAAAAGGTCGTCCTTGATCTCAGGTGTCGTCAAATGTGTGCTCATGCGCCCCTTGTCCAGCAGCCGCTGCACCGTGACGGCAGGTAGCAATGGCAGGCGCAGGGCTACGTATGCTCTTAATGCGGGCTGTTGGCGCAATGTGCGAAGCAGTTCGCGGGTTGTTCGGAAACGCCGCCAGGCCCTGCGGTCGGGGGCATCCGGGGTGTACAGCACACATGCCGGAGACTTGTAGGTGATGCTGTTAAGCAGAAGCACCCCCTGCAGGGTATGACCCATGATGTTCAGCTGCCGGACAGTGACCGGGTAGCCTGCTACCGGCGCACGCAAGGCATTGTGTGGTTGGTCCAGCACTGCGCGCACCCAGTTGTAGCCGTGTTCGAAAGGGTCTTCGCCAAAGTGCCCTGCGTAGCGCGCCTTGACTGCTTCAGCGTGCATGCGTGCACGGTTGACCTTGCTGTGCGCAGTGAGCCGCCATTTGCCCGCTCTGGAACTGATAAGTTGGGTGCGCAGGTACTCTGCGTAACTGTCACCCACGTTCAGTTCCCGGACCATGTGCTTGACATACTGCGGCGTGAGCCCGGCGGGCATGGCATTGCCATGGGCATGGATCACCCGGGCAGTAAGCCAGTAGTCGGTATCGAACCACGGCAAGTTCTTGAGGGCGATCTCTTCGAGGGTGTTGATTTCCTCGACCATTTCGACCATCTCGTCGCCCACGCGTCGCATGCCTGCATAGGTGACATAGGATGAGATGGCGAAGGGATGCAGGACGGCGCCAGTGCGGCGGGCACGCACGACCACGATCTTGATATCGCGGGGATCTGCGGCGTACCCCAGGTCATGGCGCAGCCGCTCGCGAAGGCGTGCGTTGGCCCAGCCCAGCAGGCTATTGCGTTGCTTGAAGTCGTTGAAGCTCAGCACCCCCGGTGCGGCAGCCTGCTCGGCGATTGCCACCAGCTCTTGCATCGCCTGCATCATATGGCTCAGGCCTTGCGCAGATGTATTGCGCAGCCAGTTCGGCAGGTTCTTCTCAAGCAATCGGGAGTAACGTGTCTGCAGGATGGGTTTGGCGCCGACTTCGTGCCAGAGCTCCATGGCTTTATGTATTCGGTTGGGCTGGGGTGAGCTGCTCCACAAGCCGGTGTCACTCAAGCGTTGGCGCTGGGCTTCTATCACACTGTCGATCTGGGCCTCCAGCAGGCTATCGGCGTACCAGTCATAGCGCAGGCGCTGTGACAGCCGCACGCGGTCCGCCTGCGCGTCAGTGTACAGATGCAGCAGCGGTTTGCTCTGGAGTGGGTCTTCCAGGCGTTCGCAAAGCTCCTGGTGCAGTGCGGCAAGGGACTCGAAGGCCTCAACGCCTTGTGAGAGGCTGCACAGCAACGCCATGCCTGCGGCATCCTCGGGTGTGAGCATAGGGCCCTCGGCGGTGCCGGCAACGATGATCAGTGTGCCTGGCAGGTAGCTTCGCCAGTTGGGCCGTAGGCCTTCCAGCAGAACGCGGTAGACCTGTGGCCTTTTGGCCAGGGGCATATGCCTGCGCTGGGAGGGTAGTGGCTGTTGCAGGCAGGCCCATAGTTGATCGGCTGAGCGGTAGCCCAAGGTCTCGTCGCCCAGGCGCAATTCAACCTCGGCCAGCATCAGCGCCTTGCGCAGTGCCAGCAGCTTTTGTCTTGGGGTTTCGCCTTGCTCATCGGCCGTGGTCCAGAAGCTGGCCAGTTCGCCGTGCAACCAAGTGCGTGTGTCGGGGTTGATGGGGTGCTGAAGGGCAATCGTCGGAAGGCCGCCGAGCAGGTCACTGATCTGTCGGTCGATCTGTTCCAGTTGTTCGAGGGGGCGCATGGGGCGGGTCCTTGGTTGAGGAAAACCCCATGCTGGCAATACCTGCGGTTGCGTGGCGGTAGCGGGCTAGCGCCCCCGACGCCAGAGCAGCCCGCGCAGGCTCAACAGGGCCGGCAGGCCCAGGCCGGCCCATGCCAGAACGTCCCAGCCACCGTCGCCAAGCAGTGCGGCGAACAGGCCCAGGAACCCAAGCATGGCAATCAACGCTGGCCATGCGAAGAGGCGTGCAGTGGATTGCGACCTGTGGCTCATGCGCGCACCTCCCTGGGTTTGCGCTGCTTGCCCCACCACAGGTAGAGGCCGCTGCCGAGCACGATGATTGTCAGCACGTCCAGCAAAGCCCAGAGGATTTGCATCGGTCGCCCGCCGTAATCGCCAAAATGCAACGGCTGCGACAGGCCCATGGCATCCATGTACCAGGGACGGTCGCCTACGGCAGTCACAGCAAGGGTGCGAGCATCGATCAATACCGGCGTGAACAGGTGAGAACTCAGGTGTGTGGCACCGTTCATGAATACCGCATAGTGGTGCTCGCTGGAGAACCGCGTGCCTGGAAAAGCGATGAAGTCCGGGCGCATGCCGGGGGCGGCCTGTTCGGCAATTTCCAGCAGGCGAGTGGCTGGGGCGCGATCGACGAGCGGCGTCGCGTCGCGGTAGGGGGCAACCATCGCTGCCAGGCTGTCGTTGCGCCAGGCCGCGATGACCAGGTCGGACAGGGCACTGATCACGCCCGTTACGCCCACGGTCAGCGCCCAGGCCAGGGTAACTGCGCCGATCAGGTTGTGCAGGTCGAGCCAGCGTAGGCGGCGGGACTTTTCGTGGCGCACGGTGCCGAAGGCGAGACGGCGCATGAACGGCGCATAGAGCACGGTGCCGGAGACAATCGCGACGATGAACAGCACGCCCATGAAGGCCAGCAGCAGCTTGCCGGGCAGGCCGGCGAACATGTCCACGTGCAGGCGCAGCATGATCATCATGAAGCCGCCATTGGCAGCCGGCATGGCCACTGCTTCGCCGGTGCGGGCGTCGAGCATGAAGGTGTGCGACAGGTTGGGGTCGGTGCCAGCGGTAGCGGCGGTGATGGCCACCACGCCGTTGGGTTCGTCCTCCTCATAGCCGAAGTACTGCACCACCTCGCCGGGGCGGTGTTGTTCGGCTTTCAGTACAAGCTGCTGCAGGTCGAGGTGCGGGGTGCCAGCTGGCATTTCACGCAGTTCGGGGGCGTCGCCGAGCAGGTGTTCGAGTTCGTGGTGGAAGATCAGCGGCAGGCCGGTGAGTGCCAGCAGCAACAGGAACAGGGTACAGACCAGGCTGCTCCAGGTATGGATCACGGACCAGCGGCGGATGGTTGGGCTTTTCATCACGGTACCGATTTTTGCCTGTTGGAACGGGGGCCGCAACGCGGCCCCCGTTCACTCAGAACTTGTAGTTGACGCTGGCGACCACGTTGCGTTCGTCGCCGTAGTAGCAGTAGTACCCGTCGCACGTCGACAGGTAGTCCTTGTTGAACAGGTTTTTCGCATCTACGGCCACGGTCACGCCTTTGAGTGTGCTGTTCAGGCGGCCCAGGTCGTAATGTACAGAGGCGTCGTAGACAGTGTACGAGCCCACATGGCCCCAGTCGGTATTCGTGGTGTTGCCGTAGGTGTCGCCCACATAGCGCACGCCAACGCCTACGCCAAAGCCGTCCAGTGCCCCGCTGTGCCAGGTGTAGTCGGCCCAGGCAGTGGCCTGGTTACGCGGAACCTGTGCCATGCGCTTGCCTTTCTCTTCACTGGTGCCTTTGGTGATTTCGCTGTCGTTATAGGTGTAGGAGCCCACCAGCTTGAGGTTCTCGCTCACATCCGAAGTAGCCTCAAGCTCAAGGCCTTTCACACGCACTTCGCCAACCTGGCGGGTGACGCCACCCTCGGTCACCGACATGTTCTGCTGCGTCAGGTCGAATACAGCTGCGGTGAACAGGCTTTTGCTGCCTGGCGGTTGGTATTTGATACCCAGCTCGTACTGCTTGCCTTCGGTCGGCTTGAATGCATCGGTGCTATTGACGGCGGAGCCGGTCGCGGCTTGGAACGACTCGGCATAGGAGATGTAAGGCGTCAGGCCGCTATCGAACACATAGCTGAGTGCTGCGTTACCACTGAACTTCTTGTCGCGCTGGGTATTGGTAGCATCGCCCTGATTGTGGAAGGTGGTGCCGGTGTGCACCCAGTCCTCACGTCCACCCAGGGTCAGGCGCCAGTTGTCCAAGGCCATCTGGTCTTGGGCGTACAGGCCGGTCTGCTGGGTCTTCTGATCGTAGTCGTACATGTCGAAGTACTGGACGTTCGAGAAATCCTGGCCGTATACCGGGTTATGGATATTGCTTGATGGCACGCCGGCCGAGCCCCAACGCCAGCGAGCATTGCTGTCCGAGCGCTGATGGTCGAGGCCTAGCAGTAGGGTATGGGCGAGCTGGCCAGTCTGGAAATCGGCTTGGAAGTTATTGTCCACTGCGAACTGGGAGATATCTTCTTCGACGATACCGGCAGTACGTTGCACGGTGCCATCGGCGCTGACAGCTTCGTCCGGCCCAGCTGGCCAGATCGAGCCACCGGCAGTAATGCCCTTGAAATCCAGTTCGTTGCGCGCATAGCGTAGGTTCTGGCGGAACTGCCAAGTATCGTTCAGACGGGTTTCAAACGCATAGCCCAAGTGGTAATAGGTGCGGTCGTAGGATTCCCAATCCGGGTCACCCAAGTTCTTGTGGTGAGAAATTTTGCCAGCCGGGCTGTCCAGCTTGGTGCCTTGCAGAGGCAAGAACTGGCCAGTAATGCCAGTATCATCGCGGGTGTACTGGGAGATGAAGGTCAGCTTGGTGTCGTCGTTGATATTCCAAGTCAGGCTGGGCGCGATGTTATAGCGCTTGTCCGGTATATGGTCGATCGGCGAGCCGCTGTCACGCACGGTACCGCTCACTCGGTACAGGAACTGGCCTTCATCGTCGAGCTTGCCGGTGCTGTCGAAGTTGATCTGCTTGTGATTGTTGCTGCCAACCTGGGCTTCGATTTCATGGCTGCTTTCCAGCTGCGGTCGACGGCTGGTCATGTCCAGCAGCCCGCCTGGCGGGGTCTGACCGTACACTGATGAAGCTGGGCCGCGCAGCACGGCGATGCGCTCTAGGTTCCAGGGTTCAATTTTGGGAGTGGCATAGTTCCCCTTGGGCAATGGCAGGCCATCAAGGAACTGGGTGGGCACAAAACCACGTACCAGCAACCAATCGCTGCGGGAGTCGGAGCCGTAGCCGCTGCTCTGCACGCCTGCCGTGTAGCGCAGGGCATCATTCAGGCTGAGTACTGGGCGATCCTCCATCTGCTGCCGGGTGATCACGCTTACCGAGCGGGGTAGTTCGGCGATGGCGGTATCTGTCTTGGTGCTCGCTGCCGTGCGGGTTGCGGTGTAACCCTCGACCGCCCCCCAGGCGCTTTCATAATTGGACGTAGCGTTGATGGCCGTCTCTGGCAGCGCCAATGCCCCTTCTTGTGTGGCCACCAGGCTGTAGCTACCCACGCTGCTCTGTTGCAACTGCAGGCCGGTACCGCGCAGGGCCGCTTGCAGGGCGCCGAGGCCGTCGTACTGGCCGCTTACCGGGGCCGAGGTGCGGCCGCTTACCAGTGCCGGGTCGATGGCCAGGGCAATGCCGGCCTGGCTGGCGATCTGGTTGAGGGTGGTGGCTAGCGGCGCGCTGGGCAGGTTGTAGGCGCGCGGCGTGGATAGCTCGGCGGCGAACAAGGCGGAGCTTGCCAGCGGGGCGGCCAGGCCGATGGCCAGGGCCATCAGGCTGGGGCGCAGGATACGATCAACGGCACGGGACATGCGGCGGTTCCTCGACGGGTAAGTGCTTGCTGCTTCCTTGCCGAGCGAGAATTGAAAAGTGACAGGGTGAATCTGAAAAATATTGAGAGTTATTTGAAATGAATGTTTGCCTGTACCGGCCTCTTCGCGGGCTTGCCCGCTCCCACAGGTACACCACAGAGCATGAAACTTGTGGGGTACCTGTGGGAGCGGGCGAGCCCGCGAAGAGGCCAGAGAAGGTTTATTTGGGAACGACGTTGACCCACCATTGGGTATGCCGCTCGATCTTCACCGGCAAGGGCGGCACCAACGACTCCAGCGCCAGGTTGGTGTTGGTCAGCGGGAAGCTGCCGGTCACGCGCAGGTCGGCGACTTGCTCGTCTACCCCCAGGTGGCCGCTGCGGTACTTGCCCAGTGCGGCCAGCAGGTCGCCCAGCCGCACGTTGTCCACCACCAGCATGCCGCGGGTCCAGGCATCGGCCCCGACCGGTACTGCGCCGACCTGGCCGAGGCCGTTGGCGTTCATCAGTACCTGCTGGCCTTCGCGCAGCACTTGCTCGTCGCCACTGTTGTGCGGCATGGCTGCGACCGAGGCTTGCAGTACTTCCAGGCGTGTACCGTCGGCTTCGCGGCGCACCAGGAAGCGCGTGCCTAAAGGCCGCAGGCGGCCATCGTCGGTGCGTACCAGCAGCGGGCGCGGGTCCTGGTGGCCGGTTTCGACCGAGATCTCGCCCTGGTGCAGCACGATTACCCGCTGCTCGCCGGCGTAGTCGATGTCTACGGCGGTGTGGGTGTTCAGGCTCAGCAGTGTGCCGTCTTCCAGGCGCAGGGTACGCAGCTCGCCGGTAGCGGTACGCTGGTCGGCCAGCCAGTAGCTTGGGGCCAGCGACGGTGCGCCGACCCAGGCTAGCAGCGACCCGAGCAGGAACATGCCAGCAAGCCCGCCGCCCACATTGCCGATGCGTCGACGCAGGCTGGTGCGTGATTGCAGCAACGCCTGGCGTGCCGGGCCGGCCGCGGCGCTGACGCGCTGGTCCATGGCGCCGAGCTGGCGCCAGGCACGCGCGTGTTCTTCGCTGGCGGCATGCCAGCGCATGAATTCGTTGCGTTCATCGGGCGTGCCGCTGGCGTCGCCGAGGCTGAGTTTCCAGGCGATGGCAGCTTCCAGTACCTGGGACGAAACCGGTGCGTTGCTCACGTCGGTTCCCCGTACAGGGCCACATAGCACTGGCGCATGCCTTGGGCGATGTACTGGCGCACCCGCGACACCGACACACCCAGGCGCTCGGCGATTTCGCCATGGCCCATGCCGTCCAGGCGGTTGTGCAGGAATGCCGCCCGGGCCTTGCTCGACAGCTTGCCGAGCAGCCGGTCGATGGCCTTGAGGTCTTCGAGGATCAGCAGCTGCACTTCCGGGGAAGGTTGTTCGGCTTCCGGGATCAGCGCCAGCTCGGCCAAATAGGCCTGTTCCAGCGCGGCGCGGCGAAAGTGGTCGAACATCAGCCCTTTGGCCACGGCGGCCAGAAACGCACGGGGTTCGCGGGGCGTGTCCAGCTGCTCACGGCCGAGCAGGCGCACGAAGGTGTCCTGGCTCAGGTCTTCGGCACGTTGGCGGCAGGCCATGCTGCGTTGCAGCCAGGCGAGCAGCCAGCCGCGGTGGTCGCGGTACAGCGCACCGACCAGATCGGCGTGTGGGCTCTGTGCTGAAGACAAGCAGCGTCCCCCCGGAACGAATGCATTAACTAACGATAATTATTCGCGATTGTTGCAGAGGGGAGGGGGTGGGTGCAATGGACGCTTATCGGATTGCCACCATGGAAAAGGCTGATGGCCCAATCGCCGGCAAGCCAGCTCCCACAGGGATCGTATGATTTTCAAGCCTTGTGCAGCCCTGTGGAGCAGGTGTCGAGTACTTTTCAGGGGTTGTGCAGTACCGTGGGAGCTGGCTTGCCGGGGATTGGGCCAGTCAGGCCAATGCAAAGCTACAGGCCATGACTCTGTGCTTTGCGCCGCCGCCACCCACGCAACCGCTGCTCCAGTTGCAACGGGCTGTCCAGCTGCTGGCGCCGGGCCTGGCTGAACAGTATCAGCGCCAGCTCTGCGGTCACCTGGGCATCGGCACTGGCATGGTGGCGCTCTTCCACCTGCAAACCAAACCGCGCCACCCAGTCATCCAGCCCGGCCTCGCGCAGCACCGTGTCGGGGTTTAGCATCGGCGCCAGTTCGGCAACGTCGAGGAACAGTGACTGCAGACGATGCCCAAGGCTTTCCTTCAGCGCACGGGCCAGCATGCGCTGGTCGAAGGGCGCATGAAACGCCAGCACCGGGCTGTTGCCAATGAAATCGAGCAAGTCGAGCAGGGCCTCGGCCGGGTCGCAACCGGCGGCAAGGGCGCCGGGGCCCAGGCCATGAATCAGCACGCTGGCGTTGGTCTTCTGCAAAGGCCTGTGCAGGGTGCGTTCGAACTGCTGGGCAAAATCGATGGCGCCGTCTTCGATGGCCACTGCGCCAATCGACAATACCTGGTCCCGGTTGGGGTTGAGCCCGCTGGTTTCCAGGTCCAGCACCACCCAGCGCTGTTCACGCAGGGTGCATACCCCCAGCGGCGTGGGCTTGGGCAACCGGCTCAGGCGCTGGCGTGTGGCGGGGTCCAGTTCGGGCGCGCTGGGGCGTAGCCAGGTGAACAGGCTCATAGCTGGTACCGCAGGGCCAGGCTGCTTTGCAGGCGCTGGGCCTGGCGCAGCGCCTCGCGCAGGATGCGCCGGTCCAGGTGGTTGAGGCTGTCCGGGTCGAGGCGGTTGGAGTAAGGCAGGTTGTCGCGAGCCTGGCGCTGGTGCTGCTGCATGCGGGTTTGCTGGATGAAGTGGTAAGCCTCTTCATAGGCCGCGCCATCCAGTGGCTCGATCACGCCCTTGGCCACCAGCTGGCGCAGCCGCTCCAGGGTGTTGCAGGCACCGACGCCATTGGCCAACGCCAATAGCCGGGCACCGTCGACGAAGGGCGTCAGGCCCTGAACCTTGAGGTCGAGGGTGGCGGCCTTGTCATTGCCCTGGCGGGTCAGCACGAACTCGCGCAGGCGGCCCACCGGCGGGCGCTGGCGCAAGGCGTTTTCCGCCAGCATGCGCTGGAAGATGCGGTTGTCGGCCACTTGGTCCAACAGGCGTTGGCGCAGTTGTTCGCAACCTTGCTCATCGCCCCACACCACGCGCAGGTCGAAGTAGATGCTCGAGCCCAGCAGGTTCTCCGGGCTGGCTTCACGAACAAAGCCGGCAAAGCGCCGTGCCCACTCGCTGCGTGACAGGCACAGGTCAGGGTTGCCGGCCATGACGTTGCCCTTGCACAGGGTAAAGCCGCACTGGGCCAGGCACTGGTTGATGTACTGCGCCAGCGGCAGCAGGCGGGCACGGATGGCGTCGGCTTCAGCGCTGTCGGCGGCTTCGAAGAGGATGCCGTTGTCCTGGTCGGTGTGCAGGGTCTGCTCGCGGCGTCCTTCGCTGCCAAAGCACAACCAGCTGAACGGCATGCCCGGGTCGCCGCGCTCGGCCAGCGCCAGCTCGATCACCCGGCACACGGTGTGGTCGTTGAGCAGGGTGATGATCTGGGTGATCTGCGTGGACGATGCGCCATGGGCCAGCATGCGCTCCACAAGCTGGCTGATTTCCCCGCGCAGCGAGACCAGAGTGTCCAGCCGAGGCGCATGGCGGATGGTGCGCGCCAGGTGCACCAGGTCGACCCGTTGCAGCGAGAACAGGTCACGCTCGGAAACCACCCCGCACAAGCGCCGGTTTTCCACCAGGCACACGTGGGCGATATGCCGCTCGGTCATGGCCATGGCCGCGTCGAAGGCGCTGGCCTGAGGGCTGAGGTAGAAGGGTTTGACCGTCATGTGCCGCTCGATGGGCGCGCCCAGGTCGGCATCCGCCGAGGCCACCACCTGGCGCAGGTCGCGCAGGGTGAAGATGCCGGTGGGGTAGCGCTGCGCGTCGACCACCACGATGCTGCCGACCTGCTGCTCGTGCATCAGCCGCACGGCTTCGCGCAGCGGGGTTTGTGCCGTGCACACCACCGGGTGACGCATGGCCAGCTCACCCAAGGGCGTGTTCAGCGAATACTGGGTGCCGAGGGTTTCCACAGCGCGCTGTCGTACCTGCTGGTTGACCTGGTCGAGCAGGCTGCTGACCCCGCGCAGGGCAAAATCCCGAAACACTTCAGACATCGAGAACACGCGGATGAACGCGGCCTTGTTCAACTGCAGGCAGAACGTATCTTCGCCGGCCAGGTGCTCGGTGCGTGTGGCTCGCTCGCCCAGCAGGGCGGCGAGCGGGAAGCACTCGCCACTGGTGATTTCGAAGGTGGTTTCCACGCCAGGCTTGACCAGGTGCTGGCGCTCGCCAACCACGCGGCCCTGTTTAACGATGTAGAAGTGCTCAACCGGCCCGTCGGCAGGTTTGACGATGCTTTCGCCGCAGGCATAGAAGCGCAGCTGGCACTGCTCGACCAGGTAGGCCAGGTGGCTGTGCTCCATCTGGTTGAACGGCGGAAAGCGCTGCAGGAACTGCAGGGTGCCTTGGATGTTCTGCAGTACTGCTGTCCTGCCCGCCTGGCTGTAGGCGTCCTTTTTGCTCATGAAACTGACCGTATCGCTACGCCGAACTATATATATCTATATATAGGTGCCGGCCTTGTTGTTCTCTGCCTCCATGGTCGGCTTGCGGCGGGGTGGTGCCCATTGGACGTAAGTCTATGAACGCCCCTGTCAAAGACCCGACGAAAGGCGAAACGGGTTACGCGAGTAATGTGGTCCTAAGGCTGAAGCGGAATTTTTTTTGACGAGATGAGCATGCCTGAGCACACCGACATCCTGAGCGACGCCGAGCGTGAGGCCTTGGCCGTGGTAAGTGCGCCTGTGGCGCCCAGGCCGTTGGTGCTGATCGTTGATGACAATCCGGTGAACAGCGAGGCCCTTGGCTATTTCCTGAAAAGCAGGGGTATCGACAGCATGATCGCCGATGGTGCCCAAGAGGCATTATGGAAGCTGCACTGGGAGCCGAGGATCGCACTGATGATCACGGATCTGCGCATGGAGCCCTGGGACGGGATCGACTTGATCCGCCAGGTAAGGGAGTCGAAGTGGGCAGCGTTGTCGATCATCGTGGTGTCGGGCGACACTGATGTGAAAGAGGCCGTGGACGTGATGCACCTGGGGGTGGTGGATTTCCTGCTCAAGCCGGTCGACCTGGGCAAGCTGCTGGAACTGGTGAAGAAGGAACTGAAAATCGAGTAAGTAGTGGCCTGCTCCGGCCTCATCGCCGGCAAGCCAGCTCCCACAAGGACCGCACAGATTTCAAAGCCTGTGCAGTTCCTGTGGGAGCTGGCTTGCCGGCGAAAGGACCGCACAGCGGCCCTCGTTCGCAGGTGTTACTTACAACCCGTTACGCGCCTTGAACTCGCGGCGACGGCGGTGCAGCACCGGCTCGGTGTAGCCGTTCGGCTGCTTGCCACCTTCCACCACCAACTCTACAGCCGCCTGGAACGCGACGTTGTCGTCGAAGTTCGGCGCCATCGGGCGGTACAGGGCGTCACCGGCGTTCTGCTGGTCGACCACCACGGCCATGCGCTTGAGGCTTTCCAGCACCTGATCCTGGCTGACCACGCCATGGCGCAGCCAGTTGGCCAGCAACTGGGCAGAAATGCGCAGGGTGGCACGGTCTTCCATCAGGCCGACGTTGTTGATGTCCGGCACCTTCGAGCAACCCACACCCTGGTCGATCCAGCGCACCACGTAGCCGAGGATGCCCTGGGCGTTGTTGTCCAGCTCGTTGCGGATTTCTTCGTCCGACCAGTTGGTGTCGGCGGCCAGCGGGATGGCGAGGATGTCGTCCACCGATGCCGGGGTACGCGAGGCCAGCTCACGCTGGCGCGCCTGTACGTCCACCTTGTGGTAGTGCAGGGCGTGCAGGGTGGCGGCAGTCGGCGACGGCACCCAGGCGGTGTTGGCACCGGCCAGCGGGTGGGCGATCTTCTGCTCGAGCATGGCAGCCATCAGGTCGGGCATGGCCCACATGCCTTTGCCGATTTGCGCACGGCCTTGCAGGCCGGTGGCCAGGCCAACGTCGACGTTGTTGTTTTCGTAGGCACCGATCCACTTCTCGTTTTTCATGGCGCCTTTGCGCACCACGGCGCCGGCTTCCATCGAGGTGTGGATTTCATCGCCAGTGCGGTCGAGGAAACCGGTGTTGATGAACGCTACGCGCTCGGCGGCAGCCTTGATGCAGGACTTGAGGTTGACCGTGGTACGGCGCTCCTCGTCCATGATGCCGACCTTGACGGTGTTGCGTGGCATGCCCAGCAGGCCTTCGACCTGGCTGAAGATTTCGGCGGCGAAAGCGACTTCTTCCGGGCCATGCATCTTCGGCTTGACGATGTACACGCTGCCGGTGCGGGTGTTCTTGCGGCTGGTGTTGCCGTTGAGGTTGTGCAGGGCGATCAGGTTGGTGAACAGGCCGTCCTGGATACCTTCGGGGATTTCGTTGCCCTGGGCATCGAGGATCGCCGGGTTGGTCATCAGGTGGCCAACGTTACGCACGAACAGCAGCGAACGGCCGTGCAGGGTCACGCTGCCGCCATTGGGCGCGGCGTACTCGCGGTCCGGGTTCATGGTGCGGGTGAAGGTTTTGCCACCCTTGCTCACGGTTTCGGCCAGGTCGCCTTTCATCAGGCCCAGCCAGTTGCGGTAGACGATAACCTTGTCGTCGGCGTCGACGGCGGCAACCGAGTCTTCGCAGTCCATGATGGTGGTCAGTGCCGATTCCATCAGGATGTCTTTCACGCTGGCGGCGTCGGTGCTGCCAACCGGGGTGTTGGCATCGACCTGGATTTCGAAGTGCAGGCCGTTGTGCTTGAGCAGCACGGCGGTTGGTGCGGCGGCGTCACCGTGGAAGCCGATGAGCTGGGCGTCGTCACGCAGGCCGCTGTTGCTGCCGCCTTTCAGGGCAACAACCAGCTTGCCGCCTTCGATGCGGTAGCCGGTGGAGTCGACGTGCGAGCCGGCAGCCAGTGGCGCAGCCTCGTCGAGGAAGGCGCGGGCGAAGGCGATGACCTTGTCGCCACGGACCTTGTTGTAACCCTGGCCTTTTTCGGCGCCGCCTTCATCGCTGATGGCGTCGGTACCGTACAGGGCGTCATACAGCGAACCCCAGCGTGCGTTGGCGGCGTTCAGGGCGAAGCGGGCGTTCATTACCGGCACCACCAGCTGCGGGCCGGCCATGTGGGCGATTTCTTCGTCCACGTTCTGGGTGGTGGCCTGGAAATCGTCGGCTTGTGGCAGCAGGTAGCCGATTTCCTGGAGGAATGCTCTATAGGCGACGGCGTCGTGGGCCTGGCCTTTGCGTGCCTGATGGTAGGCGTCGATCTTGGCTTGCAGCTCGTCGCGCTTGGCGAGCAGGGCTTTGTTCTTTGGAGCGAGGTCATTGATGATCTTCTCTGCACCCGCCCAGAACTGCTCGGCGACGATGCCGGTCCCGGGAATGGCTTCGTTGTTCACGAAGTCGTACAGGACCTTGGCGACCTGAAGGCCACCGACTTGAACGTATCCAGTCATTGCTTGCCTCACTCTGCTCAGCTATTTCGCTCTTCTGTATTAAGCCTGTAGCGCTTCTCTAAACACGGCACCAGTGCGTGCCCCCGGGTTGTACCGGGCGCGGCTGGGTGCGGCTTGCCAGACGGGCCGGCAGGCAGTGTGCGTATTTTCACAGGCGCCTTGGCAGACATCCAAACGACGTTTTGTAGTCCGCGCCACGGGATACTACATGAAGCAGTAGGCGGGGCAAAATCAGACTAAAAGCGCCGTTATGCGACCCGTTGGTCGCGTATGGTCACGCTGGGAGTGGGTATGTTCGCAAAAAACAGGTGGATTGTTCCAGATAAATCTTGAAACAGTACACGATTCGTTGTGCTGGCCGCCCTGCGGCAGGTTGCCGCGCCTTGCCTATACTGAGTCGATCCCCCGATTTTCTGCCGCCGGGCGCGGTCCGACACGAGGAAGGGCTTGTGGATCATCTTGTACTGACTGTTATCGCCCCTGACAAGGCTGGCCAGGTCGAACGCATTGCCCAGTGCATCGCCGACCACAGTGGCAACTGGCTGGAAAGCCGCATGTCGCGTATGGCCGGGCAGTTTGCCGGCATCCTGCGGGTGGCGGTGCCGGCTGAGAATTACGCTGAACTGGTGGCATCGTTGCAGGGGCTGGCCCGGTATGACATTCGCGTGCTGATTGCCGAGAGCGGCATCGAGCCGTCGTGTACCTGGAAGCCGATTGCCATGGAACTGGTGGGGAATGACCGGCCGGGGATCGTGCGGGACATTACCCGGTTGCTGGCGGATCTTGGGGTGAACCTTGAGCGGTTTACCACTGAGGTGCGGCCGGCACCGATGAGCAGCGAGCCGCTGTTTCATGCCGATGCATTGCTGGCGCTGCCGTTGACCTTGCCGCTGGAAGAACTGCAGCAGCGGCTGGAGAGGCTGGCGGATGATCTGATCGTGGAGTTGAAGTTGCGGGCGGAGGATTGATTCGGGATCGCCGGGGCCGCATCGCAGCCCCTTGCGGTTATCCCGATATCACGGGGAAGGCCCTGTGGATAACCTGGGGGTGTACCTCTCTACCCCAGGCCCTCTGTGCCCTGCGCAGTTTTGATCAAAAAACATCCAGTAATCAGGAGCTTGTGCACAAAGCACGGGGACGAGGGTGTGGATAACCTTTGGAGATGTCGCTGCAGGCCGCGAACCGCATGGCCTGCAGAGTTTTGATCGTTTTTTGATCAGCTGCGCTTGCGCAAATTCATCCACGCATCGACGCTGTAGATCGCCAAACCCGCCCAGATGAACATGAACGCCACCAACGTGCTCGACGACAAATGCTCATCGAACAACAGCACTGCCTGCAGCAATACCAGCGTCGGCGCCAGGTACTGCAGGAAGCCCAGGGTGGTATATGGCAGGTGCCGGGCCGCAGCGTTGAAGCACACCAGCGGTATCAGCGTCACCGGCCCGGCCGCCATCAACCACAGTGCTTCGCTGCTGGTGTAAAACGCCCCCTGGGCACTCATCGCCGCCGGGTGCAGTAGTAGCCAGCCAAGGGCCAGCGGCACCAGCATCCAGGTTTCCACCACCAGGCCCGGCAATGCCGCCACTGGCGCCTGTTTGCGAATCAGCCCGTAGAAGCCGAAGCTCAGCGCCAGCACCAGCGACACCCAAGGCAGGCTGCCTACCTGCCACACCTGCTGGGCTACGCCTACGGCGGCCATGCCCACCGCCAGCCATTGCAGGCGGCGCAGGCGCTCGCCAAGAATCAGCATGCCCAGTACCACATTGATCAGCGGGTTGATGTAGTAACCCAAGCTGGCTTCGAGCATGCGGCCGTTGTTTACCGACCACACATAGGTCAGCCAGTTACCCGCAATCAATGCTCCGCTCAGCGCCAGGATGCCCAGCCGGCGCGGGTTGTCGCGCAGTTCGCGCCACCAGCCCGGGTGTTTCCACACCAGTAGCAGCAGCGAGCCGAACAGCGCCGACCAGAGCACCCGGTGGACAATGATCTCGACCGCCGGGACGTTCTGGATTGCCTTGAAATAGATGGGGAACAGGCCCCAGATGATGTAGGCGCTCAGGCCCAGGATGTACCCGCGACGCGGGTTTGCGGCGTGCATGCAGAATCCTTGCTTAGGTAGCTAAATAAAGCGACGCCTATTGTAGACAGACGTAGGCATGCTTCTAGAACAATTTCAGCGGTGCTTCATCCAGCGCGGCCATTTGTTCGCGCAAGGCGAGAATCTGGTCCCCCCAGTAGCGGGGTTGGCCGAACCACGGGAAGCTGGGCGGGAACGCCGGGTCGCTCCAGCGCCGTGCCAGCCACGCGCTGTAGTGAAGCTGGCGCAAGGCGCGCAGGGGCTCGATCAGGGCCAGTTCGCGCGGGTCGAAGTCGTGGAACTCGTTGTAGCCGTCGATCAGCTCGGCCAGTTGCCCCAGGCGCTCCTCGCGGCTGCCGGCCAGCATCATCCACAGGTCTTGCACCGCCGGGCCCATGCGACAGTCATCGAGGTCGACCACGTGGTACACCTCGTCACGGTGCATCAGGTTGCCGGGGTGCAGGTCGCCGTGCAGGCGGATCAGCTGGTGCGGTGTGCGTGCGTAGATATCCTCGACACGTTTTAGCAGGTCGCGGGCCACGGACTCGAAGGCGGGCAACAGTTCGCGAGGGACAAAACCACCGTCCAGCAGGGTGTTCAGCGAAGCGTGGCCGAAGTTGTCCACAGCCAGGGCCTCACGGTGCTCGAATGGTTTGGTGGCGCCCACGGCATGCAGGCGGCCGAGCAACTGGCCAAGGCGGTAGAGCTGGTCGAGGTTGCCCGGCTCCGGAGCGTGGCCGCCGCGGCGCGGGAACAGAGTGAAACGGAAGCCCTGGTGCTCGAACAAGGTGCGGCCGTCGTGCTGCATCGGCGCAACCACCGGCACCTCGCAGTCGGCGAGTTCGGCGGTGAAGCTGTGTTCTTCGAGGATGGCCGCATCGCTCCAGCGGCCTGGGCGGTAGAACTTGGCGATCAGCGGCTGCGCGTCTTCGATGCCCACCTGATAGACGCGGTTCTCGTAGCTGTTCAGTGCCAGCACCCGGGCGTCGCTGAGAAAGCCGATGCTTTCCACTGTGTCCAGGACCAGGTCGGGGGTGAGGGTGTCGAAGGGGTGGGACATGGTGACTCCGGAGGGTAGGCAGCGTGGGGCCATGGTAACGCGTTATGCCTGTACCGGCCTCTTCGCGGGCATGCCCGCTCCCACAGGCACAGCGCAGTTTTCAAGATTTGTGGGAGCGGGCGCGCCCGCGAACCGCGCAATGCGCGGCCAAGCTATGCAGGAACCCCAATCAACACATAGGACGGATGAAACTGCACTCGCACCGCACTGTCCGCCGCCACCTGCTGCCCAGCCAACCAATCCGCATCGGCGATGGCACACAACGTCTGCCCATTGCCCAACGCCAGCCGCACCTCACTGGGCCCCTCATCCTCTGCCAACACTTCTTCCACGGTTGCACTCAAGCAGTTGCTGCCCGCGTCGGCTGCCTCCCCCTCCGCCAGCAACCGTACCCACCCCGCCTTGAGCAGCGCCACCACCGTCGTTCCCAGTGTCAGCTCCAGCCGCGCGGTACTGTCGTGGGTGATCAGCGCATCAATCTCCAGCCCACCGCCCAATGCCAGGCTGACGCGGTCAAACCGGCCCTCGCGGCGCAGGCCGCTGACCTGGCCCTGGAGCTGGTTGCGCGCACTGGTACGTAGCATCAGGCGACCGAGCAGGTCGAGGTCGCTGGATTCTTCGGCGGCCTCAAGAATTTCCGCCTGCAGGGCCTGCAACCTTTGATACAGACGCAACACCCGCTCGCCTTCCGGCGACAAACGCGCACCGCCACCGCCACGGCCACCGGTACTGCGTTCTACCAGCGGCTGGCTGGCCAGGTTGTTGAGCTCGTCTATGGCATCCCAGGCCGCCTTGTAGCTGACACCCGCAGCCTTCGCGGCGCGGGTGATCGAGCCTTGTTCGGCAATGTGCTGCAGCAGGGCGATGCGCTGGGGGCGGCGGGCGATGTGCTGGGTAAGCAGGGTGGGTAGGGGCATGGGCATTGAGTCGTTGTAGGTGATGGTCCTGAAAGCGGATTGTGGAGGACTGCGCAGGGTCATGCATACCCCGGCTTGGGGGTGCGCGCCAGGCAATAAACATCTACCCGCCGCGCTCCGGCCTTGCGCAGCACCTCGGCGATGGCCTGCGCGGTGGCACCGGTGGTGAACACATCATCGACAATAGCGACATGTTTGCCCGTCAGTTCACCCGAGAGCGCAAACGCTTGTCGCAAATTGCGCCGCCTCGCCCGGGCATCCAGCTTTTGCTGCGCAGGCGTCTCGCGCGTGCGCAGCAACAATCGCTCATCGCACGGTAGCCCAAGTTGCGTAGACAACCACCGCCCCAGCATCCCGGCCTGGTTGAACCCGCGCTCGCGCAGTCGACGCTTGGCCAAGGGCACAGGCAACAGCAGGTCAGGGCGGGGTAGGCCTTCTGCAAAGCGATGCAGCAGCCCATACCCCAGCAGTTCGGCCATCAAGCGCCCCAAAGGCCATTGACGATTGTGCTTGAAGCGGCTGATCAACGTGTCCACCGGAAAACCGAAATGCCACAACGCAATGACCTGTTCGAACGCCGGCAAGCGGCGGGAACACTGGGCGCAGATCAGGCCGGCCATCGGCAAGGGCAGGGCGCATTGCAGGCAGTGATCGCCCAGCCAAGGCAGTTCCTCCTCGCAGGCGATGCACATCGGGTAGGCCTGATCGGCAGGCTCGTCACACAATAAACACATTTGATTAATAAGTGAGCACTTGTAAACCAGTCTTTTCCAGTGTGGTTGACAGTTCATGGGCCTTCCGTAACTATGCGGGCTATCCGTGATGCGCTTGTGGGCTTTCCTGTCCCGGCGCCAGCTACAGCCTAAACAAGGAAACGCCGATGAGCGCCAGCACAACTGCAACAACACGTCACGACTGGTCCCTGGCCGAGGTCAAGGCGCTGTTCCAGCAACCGTTCAATGACTTGCTGTTCCAGGCGCAGACCGTGCACCGCGCGCATTTCGACCCTAATCGGGTACAGGTTTCGACCCTGCTGTCGATCAAGACCGGCGCCTGCCCGGAAGATTGCAAATATTGTCCACAGTCCGGCCACTACAACACCGGGCTGGAAAAACAGAAGCTGATGGAAGTGCAGAAGGTGCTGGAGGAGGCTGCCCGCGCCAAAGCCATCGGTTCCACCCGCTTCTGCATGGGCGCGGCGTGGAAGCACCCGTCTGCCAAAGACATGCCTTACGTGCTGGAGATGGTCAAAGGGGTGAAGGCCATGGGCCTGGAAACCTGCATGACCCTCGGCAAGCTCGACCAGGAGCAGACCGCAGCCCTGGCTCAGGCTGGCCTGGACTACTACAACCACAACCTCGACACCTCGCCGGAGTTCTACGGCAGCATCATCACCACCCGCACCTACAGCGAGCGCCTGCAGACCCTGGCCTACGTGCGCGATGCTGGGATGAAGATCTGCTCCGGCGGCATCCTGGGCATGGGCGAATCGCTGGACGACCGCGCCGGCCTGCTGATCCAGTTGGCCAACCTGCCCGAGCACCCCGAGTCGGTGCCGATCAACATGCTGGTCAAGGTTGCCGGCACGCCGCTGGCCGAGGAAGAGGACGTCGACCCGTTCGATTTTATCCGCATGCTGGCCGTCGCCCGCCTGTTGATGCCCAAGTCGCACGTGCGGCTGTCCGCCGGCCGGGAGCAGATGAACGAGCAGATGCAGGCCCTGGCGTTCATGGCGGGTGCCAACTCGATCTTCTACGGCGAAAAACTGCTGACCACCGCCAACCCGCAGGCCGACAAGGACATGCAATTGTTCGCACGCCTGGGCATCAAGCCCGAAGCGCGTGAAGAGCACGCCGACGAAGTGCATCAGGCGGCCATCGAGCAGGCGTTGGTCGAACAGCGCAGCAGCGAGATGTTCTACAACGCTGCATCGGCCTGACATGGCCTTCGACCTGGCGGCGCGCCTGGCCGAACGGCGCGCCGCAGACCTGTATCGGCAGCGGCCACTGCTGGAGAGCCCGCAGGGGCCGGAAGTGGTGGTCGACGGCCAGCGGTTGCTGGCCTTCTGCAGCAACGACTACCTGGGCCTGGCCAACCACCCCGAAGTCATCGCCGCCTGGCAGGCCGGTGCCGAGCGCTGGGGTGTCGGTGGCGGTGCCTCGCACCTGGTGGTCGGCCACAGCACGCCGCACCACCAGGTTGAAGAAGCGTTGGCCGAACTCACTGGCCGCCCGCGCGCGTTGCTCTTCTCTACGGGCTACATGGCCAACCTGGGCGCCATCACCGCGCTCGTGGGACAGGGCGATACCGTACTGCAAGACCGCCTGAACCACGCCTCGCTGCTGGATGGCGGGCTGCTCAGCGGTGCACGCTTCAACCGCTACCTGCATAACGATGCGGCCAGCCTGGCCAGCCGCCTGGACAAGGCGGTCGGTAATACGCTCGTGGTGACCGATGGTGTGTTCAGCATGGACGGCGACCTGGCCGACCTGCCGGCACTGGCCGATGTCGCTCGCGCCCGCGGTGCCTGGCTGATGGTCGATGACGCCCATGGTCTGGGCACACTCGGCGCACAGGGCGGCGGCATCGTCGAGCACTTCGGCCTGAGCGTGGATGACGTACCGGTGCTGATCGGTACGCTGGGCAAGGCTTGCGGTACTGCGGGTGCCTTTGTTGCCGGCAGCGAAGAGCTGATCGAGGCGCTGGTGCAGTTTGCCCGCCCTTACATCTACACCACCAGCCAGCCACCGGCGCTGGCCTGTGCCACGCTCAAGAGCTTGGAACTGTTGCGTCACGAAACCTGGCGCCGCGAGCACCTGGCGGCGTTGATTCGCCAGTTCCGCGAAGGCGCACAGCAGATCGGGCTGGCGTTGATGGACAGCCCGACGCCGATCCAGCCGATCATGATCGGCGACAGCGCACAGGCCCTGCGCCTGTCGCGCATGCTGCGCGAGCGCGGCTTGCTGGTAACGGCCATCCGCCCACCCACCGTGCCGGCGGGCGGCGCACGCCTGCGGGTGACCTTGAGCGCCGCGCACAGCGAGGCGCAGGTGCAGCTATTGTTGAATGCATTGGCCGAGTGTTATCCACAGTTGGAGAACGCCGATGCGTAATCGTCTTGTATTGCTGCCCGGCTGGGGCCTGGGCACTGCCTCACTGGAGCCGCTGGCAGCCAGCCTGCGCGCCCAGGATGCCCGCTTGCAGGTAGAGCTGATGCCCCTGCCGGAATTGGACCACAGCGATGTGCAGGCTTGGGTCGACCACCTGGACCGCAAGGTGCCCAGCGATGTCTGGCTGGGTGGCTGGTCGCTGGGTGGCATGCTGGCCAGCGCGCTGGCGCACCAGCGCGGCGACCACTGCTGTGGCCTGCTGACCCTGGCCAGCAACCCCAGCTTCGTCGCCCGGCCAGACTGGCCTCACGGCATGCCCGAAGACACCTTCGGCACCTTCCTCGACGGCTGCCGCAGCCATACCCAGGTCACCCTCAAACGCTTCCGTACCTTGTGCAGTGATGGTGCCCAGCAGCCACGTACGTTGCTGCGCCAACTGGGTGTCGGGGTGCCGGAGACCGACCCGCTGTACCTGGCAACCGGCCTTGAGGTGCTGGCCAAGCTGGACACCCGCGAAGCACTGCAGGCATATGCCGGCCCGCAATTGCACCTGTTTGCCGGCAGCGATGCGCTGGTGCCGGCAGAGGCAGCCAAGGCGTTGAGCGAGCTGCTGCCGGATGTGGAAGTGGGCCTGGTCGAAGACAGTTCCCACGCGTTCCTGCTGGAGTACCCGCAGGAGCTGGCGGCGGGCATCAAGAGTTTCCTGCATGAGAGTGGCGATGACTGACCTTTCCCGTCCGACCCTGCCCGGCGCATTGCCCGACAAACGCCAGGTGGCGGCTTCGTTCTCCCGCGCTGCGGCCAGCTACGACAGCGTGGCGGCCTTGCAGCGCGCCGTAGGTTTGAACCTGCTGGAGCAGTTGCCAGCCGGCTTGCAACCCTCGCACTGGCTGGACCTGGGCAGTGGAACCGGCCATTTCAGCCGAAAACTGGCCGAGTGTTTCGCACAGGCCAGCGGTGTGGCAGTGGACATCGCCGAAGGCATGCTGCGCCACGCGCGGGATGAACAAGGTGGGGCGCACTACCACGTGGCCGGTGACGCCGAGCGCTTGCCGCTGCGCGATGCCAGTGTCGACCTTGTGTTCACCAGCCTGGCCGTGCAGTGGTGCGACCAGTTCGCCTGTGTGCTTGCAGAGGCGTTGCGAGTACTGCGCCCGGGTGGCGTGCTGGCTTTCAGCAGCCTGTGCGTGGGTACCCTCGACGAGTTGCGTGCCAGCTGGCAGGCCGTGGATGGCCTGGTGCATGTGAACCGCTTCCGCCGGTTCGAGGATTACCAGCGCCTGTGTGCCGGCAGCGGCTTTGAACAACTTGGGCTGCAGCGCTGCCCGCATGTGCTGCACTACCCGGATGTTCGCAGCCTCACCCATGAGCTGAAGGCACTGGGCGCGCACAACCTCAACCCGGGCCGCCCTTCAGGCCTCACCGGTCGGGCCCGCATGCACGGCCTGTTGCAGGCCTACGAAGCATTTCGCCAGCCTGAGGGGCTGCCAGCCACCTATCAGGTGGTCTATGGTGTGTTGCGCAAGCCACAGGCGTAAGGGGAGCGAGATGAGCCAGGCCTATTTCATTGCCGGTACCGATACCGATGTCGGCAAGACCACCATCGCCGCCGGGCTTTTGCACGCGGCGCGCTTGCAGGGCATGAGCACTCTGGGTGCCAAACCGGTGGCCTCCGGCTGCACCATGACACCGAAGGGCTTGCGCAACAGTGATGCCCAGGCGCTGATCGACGAAAGCACGATCAAGTTGCCATACGACCAGGTCAACCCGTTTGCCTTCGAGCCTGCCATTGCCCCGCATGTGGCGGCGCGTGAGGCGGGGGTGACGCTGGCTGTTGCGGAGTTGCTCGCGGCAATGCGCAATGTGCTGCAACAAAATGCCGATTTCACTTTGGTCGAAGGGGCCGGTGGCTGGCGTGTGCCGCTGTCGGGCCTGGAGAACCTTTCCGACCTCGCCGTTGCCCTGCAGTTGCCGGTGATTCTTGTTGTGGGGGTGCGGTTGGGTTGCATCAGCCATGCCTTGCTCAGCGCCGAGGCGATCGAGCGGGATGGGCTGCAATTGGCCGGGTGGGTGGCGAACATCATCGAGCCCCGTACTTCGCGTCTTGAAGAGAACCTTGCCAGCCTGGCAGAGCGCTTGCCTGCGCCTTGCCTTGGGCGGGTGCCCAAACTGAAGCAAGCCAGTGCCGATATGGTGGCTGAGCATCTGCAACTGGATCTGCTGGATTAGCCTTGCCCAGCCCCGGCCCTATCGCCGGCAAGCCAGCACCCACAAGGGTTACGTGGTACCTGTAGGAGCTGGCTTGCCGGCGATAGGGCCGGTGCAGGAATACCCAAGGCCTATCAACTGGCACCAGGCCATTAGGGTTTTAAACGGGCCTTTTCGCGCCCAGCCTGCTTTAATTGGGGCTGTTCGTTATCCAGCGTCAATGGAGTCCTGACATGGAAATCACCGGTAGCTCCGCCTATTACGCGGGCCTGAGTGCGATTCAAACCGGCCAGAACCGCGTCGATCAGGCCGCAGGCCAGATCGCCAACACCACAGCCGAACGTACCGCCACCAGCCAGTCCAGCGATTTTCAGGCTGAACGCCTGCGCGCAGTAGATCGCAGCCAGCAGATGGACCTGGCCACCAGCACCGTGCAAATGGTTGTTGGCAAAACCGAAGTCGAGCTTGGTGCAAAGGTGGTCAAGGCATCCGACGAAATGCTCGGTCGGATCATCGACACCTACGCCTGACAGGCAACCCTCAAATTAAACACAGCCCCTGTGGGAGCGGGCGTGCCCGCGAATGCGTCAGGTCAGGCATCTCTTTTGTCTGGCCGGGCCCTTTCGCGGGCACGCCCGCTCCCACAGAGGCGGCGTTTTTTCTGGTCGTGGCGTAAACGCCATTTTTCGTGGCGTAAATGGCACCATAGTCCCTCCTTGACATAAGCCAGAGCTAAACGTAAGTTTCAAACAACTGTTTGATAGACGGCCGCCAAGAGCTGGTCACCCCCACAGAACTGACCCAGAGGTTCATCGCAATGCCTGATTACAAAGCCCCCTTGCGTGATATCCGCTTCGTTCGCGACGAACTGCTTGGCTATGAGGCGCACTATCAGAGCCTGCCGGGCTGCCAGGACGCCACGCCCGACATGGTCGATGCGATCCTCGAAGAAGGCGCGAAGTTCTGTGAGCAGGTGCTGGCCCCGCTGAACCGTGTCGGTGACCAGGAAGGCTGCACCTGGAGCGAATCGGGCGTTAAAACCCCGACTGGCTTCAAGGCAGCCTATGAGCAGTTCGTCGAAGGCGGCTGGCCGAGCCTGGCGCATGACGTCGAGCATGGCGGCCAAGGCCTGCCGGAATCGCTGGGCCTGGCCCTGAGCGAAATGGTCGGCGGTTCGAACTGGTCGTGGGGCATGTACCCAGGCCTGTCGCATGGCGCGATGAACACCATCTCCGCACACGGCACTGCCGAGCAGCAGCACACCTACCTGACCAAACTGGTCTCCGGTGAGTGGACCGGCACCATGTGCCTGACCGAACCTCACTGCGGTACCGACCTGGGCATGCTGCGCACCAAGGCCGAAGCACAGGCCGACGGCAGCTACAAAGTGTCGGGCACCAAGATCTTCATTTCGGCCGGTGAACACGACATGGCCGACAACATCGTCCATATCGTCCTGGCCCGCCTGCCGGACGCACCAGCCGGCACCAAAGGCATTTCGCTGTTCATCGTGCCGAAGTTCCTGCCCAATGCCGAAGGCGGCGTGGGCGAGCGCAATGGCGTGAGCTGCGGTTCCATCGAGCACAAGATGGGCATCCACGGCAACGCTACCTGCGTGATGAACTTCGATGCGGCAACCGGCTACCTGATCGGCCCGGCCAACAAAGGCCTGAACTGCATGTTCACCTTCATGAACACTGCGCGCCTGGGTACCGCGCTGCAAGGCCTGGCGCATGCCGAGGTGGCCTTCCAGGGTGGCCTGAAGTACGCCCGTGAGCGCCTGCAGATGCGTTCCCTGACTGGCCCGAAAGCGCCGGACAAGGCTGCCGACCCGATCATCGTCCACCCGGACGTGCGCCGCATGCTGCTGACCATGAAAGCCTTCGCCGAAGGCAACCGTGCGATGGTGTACTTCACTGCCAAGCAGGTGGACATCGTCAAGTACAGCCAGGACGAAGAAGAGCGCAAAAAGGCTGACGCCCTGCTGGCGTTCCTGACCCCGATCGCCAAGGCGTTCATGACCGAAGTCGGTTTCGAAGCGGCCAACCACGGCGTGCAGATATACGGCGGCCATGGCTTCATCGCCGAGTGGGGCATGGAGCAGAACGTGCGCGACAGCCGTATCTCCATGCTGTACGAAGGCACCACCGGCATTCAGGCCCTCGACCTGCTCGGCCGTAAAGTGCTGATGACCCAAGGCGAGGCCCTGAAGGGCTTCACCAAGATCGTGCACAAGTTCTGCCAGGCGCAGGAAGGCAATGAAGCGGTCAAGGAGTTCGTTGAACCGCTGGCGGCAATCAACAAGGAGTGGGGCGAGCTGACCATGAAAGTGGGCATGGCCGCCATGAAGGACCGCGAAGAAGTGGGTGCGGCCTCGGTGGATTACCTGATGTACTCCGGCTACGCCTGCCTGGCCTACTTCTGGGCCGACATCGCCCGCCTTGCAGCCGAGAAGCTGGCTGCCGGCACCAGCGAAGAGGCGTTCTACACCGCCAAGCTGCAGACTGCGCGCTTCTACTTCCAGCGCATCCTGCCGCGTACCCGTACGCATGTGGCGACCATGCTGTCGGGCGCCAACAACCTGATGGCGATGGACGAAGAGCACTTCGGCCTGTCGTACTGATTCAGCCGCTGTACCCAAAACCCGCCTGCCGTCACCGGCAGGCGGGTTTTTTCATTCTGCAGCCGGATGCCTATCCCTTGTAGGGGCAGCACAAGGCTGTTCCTACGGGGGCCGCGTCGGAACTGATATTCAACTGTTCATGTGCACTGCCGATGAAGTAAGGGCACAATGCCACTATTGATCTGCCGGGTTGGAGATTACCCTTGTTTCGTCTTAACGCTGTTCGCGCAAGCCACTTCCTGCCTTCGCTGATCCTGTTGCTGGCAGGGCTCGCCGCAGCCTATGTGAGAGACCTCAGCGTCTTTTTCACATCGCTGTTCAACGTCCTGCCTACCTTGGTGCTGCTGCTGGGCGGTGCCTACTGCGCGGTGTACCGCCGCCAGCGTGAGCTGTTCATGATGCTCACGGTGTACATCGCCTACTACCTGCTCGACACCCAGACCGACTTCTACCGTGACCATGGCCGCGTGCGCGAGGACGCGGCCGTGATCTTCCACCTGGTGTGCCTGCTGCTGCCCGCCCTGTTCGGGCTGTACGGTGCCTGGCAGGAACGTACCCACCTGCTTCAGGACATGGTCGCCCGCGGTGCCGTGCTGTTTGCCGTGGGCAGCGTGGCGGTAGCCCTCGAACAAAGCTACCCCGAAGCGCTGCTGACCTGGCTGGCGGAGATACGCTGGCCAACCTTGCATGGCCAGTGGATGAGCCTGATCCAGATGGTCTACCCCTTGTTCCTCGGCGTGTTCATCCTGCTGGTGGTGCAATACCTGCGCGCACCGCGGCCGCTGCACGCTGCGTTGATAACCGGCCTGCTGGGCATTTTCTGGATGCTGCCGCAAACCTTCATCCTGCCGTTCACACTGAACATCATGTGCAGCCAGGTGATGTTGATGATTGCCGCAGCGGTTGCGCACGAGGCCTACCAGATGGCCTTCCGTGACGAGCTGACCGGCCTGCCGGGGCGCCGTGCGCTTAACGAGCGCATGCAGCGCCTGGGGCGTAACTACGTGATCGCCATGACCGATGTCGACCACTTCAAGAAATTCAACGATACCCACGGGCACGACGTGGGCGACCAGGTGTTGCGCCTGGTCGCCAGCCGCTTGTCCAAGGTGACCGGCGGTGGGCGCGCTTATCGATATGGTGGTGAGGAGTTCGCCCTGGTGTTCGCCGGCAAGACCGCCGAGGAATGTGTGCCCCACGTGGAGGCCGTGCGCGAGGTGATTGCCAACTATGTGATGCACCTGCGCGACCAGAGCAGCCGCCCACAGGACGATACAAGCGGGCGCCAGCGCCGGGCGGGCAACAGCGGCGGGACGGTTTCGGTCACCATCAGCATCGGTGTGGCCGAGCGCCAGGTTGACCACCGTAACCCTGAGGCGGTGCTCAAATCCGCTGACCAGGCGCTGTACAGCGCCAAAGGCGCAGGGCGCAATTGTGTCATGGTGCATGGGCAACAATCGCAGCGCGGTGCAGTGCGTACGGCGTGACTGGGCAAGACTGGGCGGTCAGTTGATGACCCTATGTCTCGTAAAAGTTGTTCGGTTACACTGCCGGTAACCCCAGTGTCGCGGTTCCCCGAGACCGCCCCGACCCGACTAGCGAGAGGTTGTCATGGCTGACTATAAAGCGCCCCTGCGCGACATGCGCTTCGTACTGAATGAAGTCTTCAATGTGGCCGAGCAGTGGGCGCAGTTGCCCGGGCTGGCTGAGGTAGTCGATGCCGATACGGCCATGGCCGTGCTGGAAGAAGCCGGCAAGGTCACCGCCAAGACCATCGCGCCGCTCAGCCGCGGCGCCGATGAAGAAGGCTGCCACTGGGACAACGGTGCGGTAAGCACACCGGCCGGTTTCATCGAGGCCTACAACACATACGCCGAAGGCGGGTGGGTGGGCGTGGGCGGTGACCCGGTGTTCGGCGGCATGGGCATGCCCAAGGCCATCTCGGCTCAGGTCGAGGAAATGGTCAATGCTTCCAGCCTGGCCTTTGGCCTGTACCCGATGCTGACTGCTGGCGCTTGCCTGTCGATCAATGCCCACGCCAGCGAAGCGCTGAAGGCCAAGTACCTGCCGAACATGTACGCCGGCGTTTGGGCGGGGTCGATGTGCCTGACCGAGCCGCATGCCGGTACCGATCTGGGTATCATCCGCACCAAGGCCGAGCCGCAGGCCGACGGCAGCTACAAGGTCAGCGGCACCAAGATCTTCATCACCGGTGGCGAGCACGACCTGACCGAGAACATCATCCACCTGGTGCTGGCCAAGCTGCCGGATGCCCCGGCGGGGCCGAAAGGCATTTCGCTGTTCCTGGTGCCGAAATTCCTGGTGAATGAAGACGGTAGCCTGGGGACGCGCAACCCGGCTACTTGCGGCTCGATCGAGCACAAGATGGGCATCCAGGCCTCGGCTACCTGTGTGATGAACTTCGACGAAGCGGTGGGCTACATCGTCGGTGAGCCGAACAAAGGCCTGGCGGCCATGTTCACCATGATGAACTACGAGCGCCTGGGTGTTGGCATCCAGGGCCTGGCCTCCGCCGAACGCTCCTACCAGAACGCGGTGGAATACGCTCGCGACCGGCTGCAGAGCCGCGCCCCGACCGGCCCGCATGCCAAGGACAAGGCCGCCGACCCGATCATCGTCCACCCGGACGTGCGCCGCATGCTGCTGACCATGAAGGCGCAGATCGAGGGTGGCCGCGCCTTCTCCACTTATGTAGCCATGCAACTGGACAGTGCCAAGTACAGCGAAGACGCCGCCGTGCGCAAGCGCAGCGAAGAGCTGGTGGCACTGCTGACACCGGTGGCCAAGGCGTTCCTCACCGACCTGGGGCTGGAGAGCACGGTGCATGGCCAGCAGGTGTTCGGTGGGCATGGTTATATCCGTGAGTGGGGGCAGGAGCAGCTGGTGCGTGATGTGCGCATTACGCAGATCTACGAAGGCACCAACGGCATCCAGGCCCTCGACCTGATGGGGCGCAAGGTGGTGGCCAGCGGTGGCGCGTACTACAGGCTGTTCTCTGATGAGATCCGCCAGTTCATTGCCAGTGCTGGTAGCGAACTGGACGAGTTTGCCAAGCCGTTGGCTGCCAGCCTCGACCAGCTCGACGGGCTGACCGAATGGGTGCTGGAACAGGCCAAGGGCAACCCGAATGAAATTGGCGCGGCGTCGGTCGAGTACCTGCATGCCTTTGGTTATGTGGCCTATGCCTACATGTGGGCGCTGATGGCGCGGGCGGCCAAGGCGGGTGAGGGGGACGAGGCGTTCTACTCGGGCAAGCTGGGGACGGCGCGGTTCTACTTTGCGCGGTTGCTGCCACGGGTGGATTCGCTGGTGGCATCGGTGAAGGCGGGGAGCGAGTCGCTTTACCTGCTGGATGCCGAGCAGTTCTGACGGATTCTGGGGCCGCTTTGCGGCCCATCGCGACGCAAGGCCGCTCCCACAGGTATCGCGTAGAGTTGGACAGTTGCGCGGTCCCATGTGGGAGCGGCCTTGTCCCGCGATGGGCTGCGCAGCACCCCAATTCACGGCATGAATCTTCTTTGTAAGCTTTTTCCTACACGACGTGGTGACTTTTCACCACTGTTCTCAGATTGGATCCACGGTTAATCTTTATCACATGGACGTTGCGCAGGAAGCGCAAAGGACAGATCAAGGAAGACGACGAAGGACCACCTGCCCAGGATGGCGGGGTGATACGGATGTCACAGGGAAACAGTCTGGAAAACCCCGCTTCGGCGGGGTTTTCTTTGTGCGCGTGTTTTTCAGGCCAGCACATCCAGCGGCGATGCGCCCAACAGGCGGGCGTCCGTCTCTTCCTCCAGCAGGGTGCGCAGCAGCTCTACAGACGCCTGCTGGCGCTGGACATCGCGAAACACCAGGCCAACCTTCAGCGGCACCCGCGGTTCGCTCAACGGCTTCCACAGCAGGCCCTGATCATCCTCGGCGGCTTCTTTGGCCCGGCCCGGCAGAATGGTGGCCAGTGCCGTGTGCGCCAGGCTGTCGAGAATCCCCGCCATGTTGTTCATCTCTGCCTGTACGTGTGGCCGCCGCCCCTGGCTGGCCAGCTGCGCCTGCCAGATCTGGCGGATCTGGAACTCTTCGCCCAGCATCAGCATGGGCAATTCGGCTGCCTGGCGGATGGAAACCTTCTTGAAATCCTTCAGCGGGTGGGTATCGGGGATCACCAGCTGCAGCTCGTCTTCGTACAGCAGCAGGCCATGCAGCCCGGGCTGGCGCGGTGGCAGGTAGCTGATGCCGATGTCCAGGCTGCCGTTGAGCAGCCGCCGTTCGATCTCCAGCCCCGACAACTCGTAGATCTGCACCACAAGGTGCGGCTGTGCCTTGCGCAGCCGTTCGAGCAGCTGTGGCACCAGGCTTGGCCGCACGGTCTGCAACACGCCGATAGCCAAGGTGCGAAGCGACTGGCCCTTGAAGTTGCGCATGGCCTCGTGGGCGCGCTGCAGGCCATCGAGCAATGGCAAGGCGTGGTTGTACAGGGTGTGGGCAGCCAGGGTGGGCAGCAGGCGCTTGTTGCTGCGCTCGAACAGGCTCAGGTCGAGGCTGTGTTCCAGTTGGCGGATCTGCTGGGAGAGTGCGGGCTGGGACAGTGACAGGCGCTCGGCGGCGCGGCCCACGTGGCCTTCTTCATACACCGCGACGAAATAACGCAGTTGGCGGAAATCCATAAGTAACACTTATCGAAAATGCTGGAAAAACGAAATGGTCGAAAACCCTCGCGAAGCCTAGTCTATCGCCGTATTCCAACGGGTTACAGCGATCATTGGGTCGATTGTTACCCCGGATGAAAAACACTTTTGATAGGCAAGGCAAAATATCGAGTGTCGGCACCAAGACCGCACCGTAGCCGCCCTTTACCGTGATTGGTTGGAGCCCTGATGAACCTGTTCAACCTGCGCCGCTCGGCCCCTGCCGCTGTCGCCGAGCCCAAGCGCGCGCCGGTGATCGTGCCGCACGCTGATGAGCTGTCGCGTGATCGCCTGATGCCCAGCGCCGAACGGGCAGCGCAGGTGTTCGTACGTGGTCAGGGCTCTTGGTTGTGGGATAACGAAGGGCGTGCCTATCTGGACTTTACCCAGGGTGGTGCAGTCAACAGCCTGGGCCATAGCCCCAGCGTGCTGGTGAAGGCACTGGGCAACCAGGCCCAGGCGCTGATCAACCCGGGCTCGGGCTTCCACAGCCGGGGCCTGCTGGGGCTGGTCAACCGCCTGTGCCAGAGCACCGGCAGCGAGCAGGCCTACCTGCTGAACAGCGGTGCGGAGGCCTGTGAAGGTGCGATCAAGCTGGCGCGCAAGTGGGGCCAGCTGCACCGCAACGGCGCCTATCACATCATCACTGCCACCCAGGCCTGCCATGGCCGCAGCCTGGGCGCCCTGTCGGCGTCCGACCCGCTGCCGTGCAACCGCTGTGAGCCTGGCCTGCCGGGCTTCAGCAAAGTGCCGTTCAACGACCTGGCCGCCCTGCACGCCGCCGTGGATTCGCGCACCGTGGCCATCATGCTTGAGCCAATCCAGGGCGAGGCGGGTGTTATCCCCGCCACCCAGGAATACCTCAAGGGCGTGGAAACACTGTGCCGTGAACTGGGCATCCTGCTGATCCTCGATGAGGTGCAGACCGGTATTGGCCGCTGTGGCGCGCTGCTGGCCGAGGAGCTGTATGGCGTGCGCGCCGACATCATCACCTTGGGCAAGGGACTGGGCGGCGGTGTGCCCCTGGCTGCCTTGCTCGCCCGGGGCACGGCATGCTGCGCCGAGCCTGGCGAACTGGAAGGCAGCCACCATGGCAATGCGCTGATGTGCGCCGCCGGCCTGGCTGTGCTGGACACCGTGCTGGAGCCTGGCTTCTTCGCCCAGGTGCAGGATAACGGCCGCCACCTGCGTGAAGGCCTGAGCCGCCTGGCTGGGCGCTATGGGCAGGGTGAGGTGCGCGGGCAAGGCCTGCTGTGGGCACTGCAACTGAAAGAAAACCTGGCCAAAGAGTTGGTGGCAGCGGCCCTGCATGAAGGCCTGCTGCTCAATGCACCGCAAGCGGATGTGGTGCGTTTGTCGCCAGCGCTGACCGTGAGCAAGGGCAACATCGACGAAATGCTGCTGCGCCTGGCCCGCGCCTTTGCCCGCCTGCATGCCCAGCAGCAGGCCCACCGCGAAATGCCGGCGTAGCTGTTTGGCAAGACCGAGAATTCTACGAACCGTCTGGCGTTCCTGCGCATCGCCCCTGGCCTGTTTTATTCGGCCCGGGGCGTTTTTTTTTGCCTGTGGAACCTCTGTGGCGGGCGGCTAGTCTTTGATGTAACCCTTCAGGAGAGACTCGCATGGACTTTATTCGCATCATCATCGCCATTCTTCTGCCACCGCTGGGCGTGTTTCTGCAGGTGGGGTTTGGCGGGGCGTTCTGGCTGAATATTCTGCTGACCTTGCTGGGTTACATTCCGGGGATCGTGCACGCGGTGTACATCATCGCCAAGCGGTGAAGTTTTCTGGGGCCGCAAAGCGGCCCCAAAATCTCAGGTCTCCAACACCCGGCAATAAAACTTCCACTCCTCTTCCAACGCATGCGCCAGGTTATCCGCTTTGCGGAACCCATGCCGCTCCCCCGCATAGAAGTGCCCTTCAGCCTCGATGCCGTTAGCCTGTAACGCCGCCAGCATGGCGCGGGTCTGCTCTGGCACCACCACAGCATCCAGCTCACCCTGAAAGAAAATCACCGGCACCTTGATCTGCCCTGCATGCAGCAGCGGCGTGCGCTGGCGATAGCGTTCGGCATCCTGGAGCGGGTCGCCGATCAGCCAGTCCAGGTAATCCCCTTCGAACTTGTGGGTGGCACGGCCCAGGGCAACCGGGTCGCTGACCCCGTACAGGCTGGCGCCGGCGCGGAACACGTCATGGAACGCCAAGGCGCACAAGGTGGTGTAGCCACCGGCGCTACCGCCGCGGATAAACGCCTTGTGCTTGTCGACCAGGCCTTGAGCAGCCAGGTATTCGACCGCTGCGCAAGCATCGGCCACATCGCTCTCGCCCCAGCGCAGGTGCAATGCCTGTCGGTATTCCCGGCCATAGCCGGTGCTGCCCCGGTAGTTCAGGTCGGCCACGGCAAAGCCGCGTTGGGTCCAGTACTGGATGCGAGGGTCGAGCACGGGATAGCAGGCCGACGTCGGCCCGCCGTGGATGAACACCACCAGCGGGGCGGCGCCTTGCGCCTGCGCTGGCGGGTAGAAGAAACCATGGGCCTGCTCGCCGTCACTGCCATAGCGGATAGGCTGCGGCAGGCTGATCTGCTCCGCCGGCAGCATCTCGACACCACCGGCCAGCACGCGGACCTCGTGGTTGCGGCGGTCGATGGCAATCACTGCCGGCGGGCTGATGGGCGAGGCGGCAATGGCATACAGGTTTTCGCTGTCCATGGCCAGGCTGCGAAAGCGTGTGTAGGCACTGGCGTAACGCGCCATGCGGCCATCTTCATGACGCAGCCCCAGTTGCCCGAAGCCATCTTTGAACCAGCTGGCCAGGTAGCTTTGCGGCCCCAGCGCCAACCAGGTACAGGTGCCCAGTTGCCAAGGCGCAGCCGCGTGGTCGGCAGGCCCGGCAGGCAACGCCTGCCAGTGGCCATCGACTTCCCCCCAGGGCTGCCAGAAGCCATTGCGGTCGGACAGGCAGTAGAGCCGGCCTTCGGCATCGAAGCGCGGCTGCTGCAGCGACTCACCATCGCTGGCCACGCACTGCGCGGGGCCCCAGTGGCCACTGCTGTCGCGTACGCGGCACATCAATCGGGTGAGGGTCCAGGGCTGTGCCGGGCGGTCCCATTCGATCCACGCCAGGCGCATGCCATCGTCACTCACCGTGGGTGAGGCGTAGAAATCGGCGCCCTCGGCGAGCACTTCGCGGCTGCTTTCAGCCAAAGCCACCAGGCGATGCTCTACCTGCTCGGCATGGCGCTCCTCCACGGCCAGCACCTGGCCATGGTGCCACTGCACATCGCCGTAGCGGCAGCTGGCATCCTGGGTCAGCGCACGCGGTGGCACATCGTCCAGCGGCTGGGTGTAGACCTGCTGGTCCTTTTCGTTGACGAACACCAGCCCGTCGCCACCCAGGCAAAAGCTGCCACCGCCATATTCGTAGACCCGGCTGCGCACGCTGAAACCATCCGGGGTCAGGCAGCGGGCCTGGTGGTACAGCCAGTGCCAGATACGGCAAGCACCGTCGGCGGGGCGAAATTCGATCCAGAACAGCCCGTCGGCACTGACTTTGAGTTCGGTGAAGTCGGTACCGGCGGCAACTGCCTGGGCCGCGCTGAATTCAGCCGCGGGCGATGACACGGGAGTTTCGATCATTGCGGAAGGTCATCTGTTCAATGGCGAGCTGGGCGGTTTCCGCCTCCTCGCGGGCCTTGAGGATGATGCCGTGCTCGGCCGACTTGGCGCACACAGGGTCGGCGTTGCTGGCATCGCCGGTCAGCATGAAGGCCTGGCAGCGACAGCCGCCGAAATCCTTTTCTTTTTCGTCGCAGGAGCGGCACGGTTCGCGCATCCACTCATAACCACGGAAGCGGTTGAAGCCAAACGACTCATACCAGATATGGTGCAGGTCGTGGTCGCGTACATTGGGGAACTTCACGGGCAGCTGGCGGGCGCCGTGGCAGGGCAGCGCGGTGCCGTCCGGGGTAATGGTGAGGAACAGGTTGCCCCAGCCATTCATGCAGGCCTTGGGGCGCTCTTCGTAGTAGTCCGGAGTGACGAAGATCAGCTTGCACGGGTTGCCCTCGGCCTTGAGCTTTTCCCGGTACTCGTTGGTGATGCGCTCGGCCCGCTCCAGTTGCTCGCGGGTTGGCAGCAGCCCCAGGCGGTTGAGGTGCGCCCAGCCGTAGAACTGACAGGTGGCAAGCTCGACGAAGTCGGCTTCCAGGGCAATGCACAGCTCGATGATGCGGTCGGTCTTGTCGATGTTGTGCCGATGGGTGACGAAGTTGAGCACCATCGGGTAGCCGTGGGCCTTTACGGCACGGGCCATCTCCAGCTTTTGCGCAAAGGCCTTCTTCGAGCCGGCAAGCAGGTTGTTGACCTGCTCGTCGCTGGCCTGGAAGCTGATCTGGATATGGTCCAGGCCGGCCTTCTTGAAATCGGCGATGCGCGCTTCGGTCAGGCCGATGCCCGAGGTGATCAGGTTGGTGTAGTACCCCAGCCGGCGGGCTTCGCCGATCAGCTCGGCAAGGTCCTGGCGCACCAGCGGCTCACCGCCGGAAAAGCCGATTTGCGCGGCGCCCATTTCCCGCGCTTCGGCCATCACCTTGAACCATTGTGCGGTGCTCAGCTCCTGGCCCTGGGCGGCAAAGTCCAGCGGGTTGGAGCAATACGGGCACTGCAGCGGGCAGCGGTAGGTGAGCTCGGCCAGCAGCCACAGCGGCAGGCCGACCTCGGGCGTAGGCGGCAAATCAGGCGAGGACGATCCAGTGTTCGGCACGGGCCACCTCCATGAACTGCTCGATGTCATCGGCCACTTCCGGGACATCGGGGAATTGCTGTTCGAGTTCGCTGATGATGGCTGCCACGTCACGCTGGCCGTCGATCAGGCCACCGATCAGGCTGGCGCTTTCGTTGAGCTTGATCATGCCCTCGGGGTACAGCAACACATGGCCCTTTTGTGCCGGCTCGTACTGGAAGCGGTAGCCGGGGCGCCAGCTCGGCACCTGATTGCGATCCAGACTCATAGGGTGATCCCCTTGTGCCACACCCGGTCCTGGGTGACGGAGTGATAAGGCGGGCGGTTCAACTCGTAGGCCATGCTCATGGCGTCGAGCATGCTCCAGAGGATATCCAGCTTGAACTGAAGTATCTCCAGCATACGCTCCTGGCCCGCGCGGGTGGTGTAGTGCTGCAGGGTAATCGCCAGGCCGTGCTCCACGTCACGCCGGGCCTGGCCCAGACGGGTGCGGAAGTACTCGTAGCCGGCCGGGTCGATCCACGGGTAGTGCTGTGGCCAGCTGTCCAGTCGCGACTGGTGGATTTGCGGGGCGAACAGTTCGGTCAGCGAGCTGCTGGCCGCTTCCTGCCAGCTGGCGCGGCGGGCGAAGTTGACGTAGGCGTCCACGGCAAAGCGTACGCCGGGCAGTACCAGGTCCTGGGAGCGCAGCTGGTCCGGGTCGAGGCCGACCGCCTGGCCAAGGCGCAGCCAGGCTTCGATGCCACCGTCCTCGCCGGGTGCGCCGTCGTGGTCGAGCAGGCGCTGGATCCACTCGCGGCGTACCTCCCGGTCCGGGCAGTTGGCCAGGATCGCGGCATCCTTCATCGGGATGTTGACCTGGTAGTAGAAGCGGTTGGCTACCCAGCCCTGGATCTGCTCACGGGTGGCGCGGCCCTGATACATCGCCACGTGGTACGGGTGATGGATGTGGTAGTAGGCGCCCTTGGCGCGCAGGGCCTGCTCGAATTCGGCAGGGGACATTGGCAGTGCGTCGCTCATTCGGCTGGCTCCTGTAAAGCTGAGTCTCGGCTCGATCCCTGTGGGAGCGGGTTTACCCGCGAACACCGGCGAAGCCGGTGCCATACACTGTGTTGGATTCTTCGCGGGTGAACCCGCTCCCACAGGGGAACTGTGTTGCTTGTGCGATCTCGGTTTTACAACTCGATGCTCATGCCATCGAAGGCAACTTCGACGCCACGGCGCAGGACTTCGGCGCGCTCGGGTGAGTCTTCGTCGAGAATCGGGTTGGTGTTGTTGATGTGGATAAGTACCTTGCGCTGGCGCGGGAAGCCGTCGAGCACTTCCAGCATGCCGCCAGGGCCGTTCTGGGCCAGGTGACCCATCTCGCGGCCGGTGCGGGTGCCCACGCCACGGCGCTGCATTTCGTCGTCTTCCCACAGGGTGCCGTCGACCAGCAGGCAGTCGGCACCGTGCATCATCGCCAGCAGGTTTTCGTCTACCTGGCCCAGGCCCGGTGCGTAGAACAGCTTGCCGCCGGTGCGGGTGTCTTCGACCATCAAACCCAGGTTATCGCCCGGGTGCGGGTCGAAGCGGTGCGGGGAGTAGGGCGGCGCGGCACTGCGCAGCGGAAACGGGGTGAACTTGAGGTTTGGGCAGGCGTCGATCACGAAGCTGCCTTCCAGCTCGATGCGGTTCCACTGCAGGCCACCGTTCCAGTGGCTGAGCATGTTGAACAGCGGGAAACCGGTGGTCAGGTCCTGATGGACCATGTCCGTGCACCACACCTGGTGCGGGCAACCTTCGCGCAGGCTGAGCAGGCCGGTGGTGTGGTCGATCTGGCTGTCCAGCAGGACGATGGCGTTGATGCCGGTGTCGCGCAGGGCACGGGCCGGCTGCATCGGCGCAAAGGCCTGGAGCTGGGCGCGGATGTCGGGCGAGGCATTGCACAGCACCCAGTGCACGCCGTCGTCGGACAGGGCGATGGACGATTGGGTGCGCGCCGTGGCACGCAGGGTGCCGTCACGGTAGCCCTTGCAGTTGACGCAGTTGCAGTTCCACTGCGGGAACCCGCCACCGGCGGCGGAGCCGAGAACCTGGATGTACATGGCCACTCTCTATGCAGAAAACCGTGTCGTAAAAACGAAAACGCCCCGGCGGGCCGAGGCGTTGAGGCGCAAGCCTGGCTTAGCGGCTTGCGAAGTACATGGTGACTTCGAAACCGATACGCAGGTCAGTGTAAGCAGGTTTGGTCCACATGGAATTACTCCTTCCGAATGAGGGTTGGGTTGCTCAGCTACTACTTGGGTACCGCCATGGGCCGGCAGTTCCCTGAAACTGGGATTGCGCTATCTTACAAGAAAAATTTGTACCGAAAGGTTAATTATTCGAAAAGCGCCGTTGCAATTGGCGTAACAATCGCGAGGTTGTTCACTGCCATTCAAGGGTTGGCGCGGCAGCGTTGGCCAAGCAGAGCCAAGGGCAATCCTTATCGAGCAGGGTGCCCAGCAGCTGGTCCATATCCGTCTGCCGCGTCTTCAAGATAGCCCTGCGCAGCTCATCTAGCGTGCCGGGTTGTGTAGCCAGGTGTGTCTGCCATGCCCATTCGGCAACGTCGGCGTTGGCCATGGCGGGCTCGTCGAATTGCTCGGCCAACGCCACGCGAGCGCCCGGATCCAGCGTGATGCCTTGCCGCAGCAGGGTGAGCAGGTGGTCGAGGACCTGCGCTTGGCGGGTATGTGGCGACTGCACCCCGAACAACAGGCCGCCGACACCCTCGACCTGACGAAAGGTACTGAACACCGCGTAGCCGAGTTGCAGCTCTACCCGCAGCCGTTGGTAAACCGGCCCTTGCAGCAATTGCGCAAGCACGCGGCCGCTGGCTTCGCTGGCCGCAGGGAGCGGGCAGAACAGCAACAGGGCGTGTTCACTGCCGGGTACTTCGGCGTGCTGCCAACGGTGGCTGGCCCATGTAGGCGGGGGGGCAGGCAGCGAGCCTTGCCCAGGGCAGTGCTGTAACGCAGTGCCCAAAGCGCTTAGCGCAGCAGCGTCGAAACCTGTGGCAAGGCCATGCCAGCGGGCGTGCTGCCACAGGCTGTCGAGTTGCGACTGCGTCGGCATGCTGGCAGGCGCACTTGCGGGGTGGGCGCCCACTACCGCGTCGGGCAGTTGCTTGAGCAAGGCCCTGATGGGGATCAGTGGCGGTGGCGTCGCCGTGCTGGGCTGCCAGCAACTGGTTGCTGGCTTGAGCATCAGGGCCAAGGCCTGCTCCACTGCCCGAAGCACCGCTGCCGGTTGCCCGGCGCAGCGCAATTGCCAGTATTCGCCAACGGCACTGAACAGCAGTTGCACCGACGCGCGCTCGCAGCGCTCCTGCAGTGGGGCCAGCGCCTGTTCCAGCACGGCCTGCAAACGCTGGCGCAGGGGCGAAGGCAGGTGCCAGCGCAGGTAAAGCGCGGCGTACTGACGGGTGCCAGGCAGCAGGTCGCTGGTCTTCAGGGCCGCCGGTAGAGGTTGCGCCGGGGCATTGGGCAAATCTGCCATCAGCAAGGGGTCGACGGGGGGCAGTTGCCATTGCCCATGCGCTTGGCCCGGCAGGCCCTGGAGCAGCGCGCCCAAAGCCTGCTGGCCTTGCGCATCCAGCTTGGCGAACGGCTGGCCCGTGCTGTCCCGGCGAGCCAGCTCAAGCGCGCCGGCGCTGCGTTCACGGCTGAGCTGCAGCAGGCCGAATGCGTGGTTCATCTGCTCAAGGTCGGCCTGGCGGATGAAGCTGAACCAACCCTGCAGCAGGGCATCTGCTTCGTCCGGTTTGGCGCTTGCGCTGAGCTGCAGGTCGATGTGCCAAAGTAACTGCCCGGCGAAGCTGTACACCCTCTCGGCCTTGAAGCTTTGCAGCCAGCCGCGTTGGCGCAGCGCATGCAGCCAGGTACCCGGGCGGTTGTCGCCCAGGCAACTGATCAGTAATTCCAGGGCCTGCTCGGCACCTGCCGGTAGCTTTTCATGGGTGAACACCAGGCGCGTGTTCGTAGGCGACAGTAGTGGTGGCAGCGTTTGTAGCGCCTGCGTACCCGTCGCGAACAGGCTGGCATGCTGCCTGCCCAGCTGTTCCAGTTCATCCAGCGCCTGTGGGCCACACAGGCTCAGGGTCATCTGGCCTCCCTGGTAATAGCGTTGGTGAAAGCCTTCGAGGGCTTGCTGAAAGGCGGGGTTCTGCAAGGCCAGGGTGTGCCGGTTACCGGCGTGAAAAGCCCCTAGCGGATGCCCCGGCGACACCGATTGCAGCAAGGCGAACTGCTGCTGAGCCTGCGGGTTGCGCGACCAGGCGATGAACTCGGCGTGGATCACTTCGCGTTCGCGGCGTTGGCGCTCGATGCCCAGGTCCGGTTCGGCCAGCATCTGGCACAGGCGCTCAAGGCCCCCAGCCAAGGCATTGGTCGGCACTTCGAAGAAGAAATCGGTGGCGCGTTCCCGGGTGCTGGCGTTGACCTGGCCACCGAGGGCCTGGACGTAGCGCATCAGGCCATCGTTCAGGGGGAACTGCGCGGTGCCGAGGAAGAAAAGGTGTTCGAGGAAGTGGGCCAGGCCGGGCCACCTGGCGGGAGCGTCATGGCTGCCCGCGTGCACCCGCAATGCGGCGGCCGAGCGCTTAAGGCGCGGGGCGTGGCGCAGGGTGAGCTGCAGGCCGTTGGCGAGGGTGAGGTGGCGGGTGGTGTCAGGCATGAAAACTCCGGGTAGGTGTTCATGCTAACCCATTTGTATGAGCAGGCCCGGCCTCTTCGCGGGCGCGCCCGCTCCTACAGGTATGGTGTGGCTTGCAGACTGACACCAATCCTGTGGGAGCGGGCGCGCCCGCGAATGGGACGTCAGCTTTTACGCAGGTGCAGTTCCTGGCGCAGGTCTGTCAGGTAAGGAAATGCCTCACGCCCCTGCACCACCTGCTCATGCTCCAGCTCCGCCAGCAGCAGGCATTCATCCCGCCCACCCATGGCCAGCAGGCTGCCATCAGGGCCTATGATGCTGCTCTGCCCGCAATACTGGATGTCGTCTTCCGAGCCGCAATAATTGGCATACACCAGGTAGCACTGGTTTTCCTGCGCCCGCGCCCTCACGGTCACCTGGCAGACGAAGTCGTACGGGGCCATGTTCGCCGTCGGCACCAGGATCAGTTCGGCACCACCCAGCGCCAGGCGCCGGGCGTTCTCCGGGAACTCGATGTCGTAACAGATCAGCAGGCCGACTTTCCAACCGTCCAGTTCCACCACCGGGAAGTGATCGGCGCCGGCGCTGAACATCGCGCGGTCCAGCTCACCGAACAGGTGAGTCTTGCGGTAGTTGCACAGGCTGCGCCCGTGCGCGTCGATCAACTGCACACTGTTGTAGATCGCCCCATCATCACCACGCTCGGGGTAGCCATAGACGATCGCGATGCGGTGCGCCTGGGCTATTTCCACCACGTCCATCGCCGCCGGGCCATCGTCGGCTTCGGCCAGCCGCTCGACCTGGGGCAGGCCGATGTTGTAGCCGGTCAGGAACATTTCCGGGCACACCAGCAACTGTGCGCCGCGGTCGGCTGCCAGCTGCGCCTGGTGGCGCAGCCGTTGCAGGTTGCCGGGCACGTCCAGTGGCTTGGGGGCGCCCTGGAACAGAGCAATGCGCATGGTGCCTCCTTGAGTCAGTCTGCCAGGGCGATCGGGCCGATCTCGTCAAACACATCGCCCGGGCCGGGGTTGTCCGGGTGGGTCTGGCCACCGAAGTGGTTCATGATACCCCACACCGCATTCAGCGACGTCTGCACCGCGCCTTCCACCCACGCCGGGGTCCACGACACGTCGTCACCGGCGATGAACATGCCGCGCTGCTCGGCAGGCATGTCCTGCTGCATGAAATGCGCGTACATGCGCTGGTTGTAGCGGTAGTGGCCCGGCAGTGCGCCCTTGAAGGCGCCGAGGAAGTGCGGGTCGGCCTCCCAGGAAATGGTGATCGGGTCGCCGATGATGTGCCCGGCGATATCGGTCTTGGGGTAGATCTTCTTCAGCGCATCCAGGGCCAGCTGCACGCGCTTTTCCACCGGGTGCGGCAGCATCTTCAGCGCGTCGCTCATCCAGGCGTAGGACAGGCAGATCACCCCCGGCTTGTCGTCGCCGTTGTCGAACAGGTAGGTGCCGCGGGTGAGGCGGTCGGTGAGGGTCATGCTCATCAGGTCGCGGCCGGTTTGCGGGTCCTTGTCCTTCCAGAACGGCCGGTCGACCATGACGAACGTCTTCGACGATTGCATGTAGCGGGTGCGGTCCAGGGCCATCCACATTTTTTGCGAGAACAGCGATTCCTCGCAGTCGATCTGGGTGGTCAGCAGCCAGGTCTGGCAGGTGGCGAGCACGGCGCCGTAGTGCCGGGTGTCGCCCCAGTTGTCGGTGACCGCCAGGCGGCCATCGGCGGCACGGGCGATGCGCTTGACCCCGGTGCGCGGCGCGCCGCCATGCAGGCCGCTCAGGCTGGTGCCCTCCGGCCAGTGGGCGCAGCGCTCCGGCACATGGCGCCAGATACCTTGCGGCACCTGCTCCACACCGCCGACGACCAGGTGCTGGTGGTCGTCGCAGTTGGTCATCACCACGCGGAAGATTTCCAGCATCGAGTTGGGGAAGTCCGAGTCCCATCCGCCGGTGCCAAAGCCGACCTGGCCGAACACTTCGCGGTGCTGGAAGCTCAGTTTGGCAAACGAGCGCGAGGTGGCCACGAAGTCGTAGAAGGTGCGGTCGTCCCACAGCGGCACCAGCTTGTTCCACAACTCCTTGAGCCGCGGTACATCGCGGTCGCGGATGGCTTGCTGGATGTCGGCGAACTGGGCGCCACTTTCCAGCGCATCGGCCCAGGCGTCGGCCACTTCGTGGAACAGCTTGGGCAGGTCGGTGGTTTTTTCGGCGTAGTAGGTCTGGCCTTCCAGGTCGATCACCGTGCTGCCCGAGGCCGGGGTCAGCGGGTTGGGGAAGGGCTTGGTCTCCAGGCCCAGCTTGTCCACGTAGTGATAGAACGCCGTGGACGACACCGGGAAACGCATGCCACCGAGTTCGGCGATGATCCCGTCGGTGCCGTTGAAGGCTTGCGAACGCAGCCGGCCACCCAGCTTGGAGGCCTCGTACACCACCGGCTTCAAGCCCAGCTTCATCAGCTCGTACGCCGCCACCAGTCCAGCGATACCGGCACCCACGATGGCCACTTCTTCACCTTGGCGATCTGCTGGGATGCTGCCCAGGCCTGCGGGGTGTTCCAGCCAGTCGTCGAAGGCGAAGGGGAAGTCCGGGCCAAAGATGGTGATGGGCTGCTTGCCGTCGGCGGGGTGGCGGTTTTTCTTGTTCATGAAGTGACCTTGCCAGAGAGGCTGCGCAGGGAGCGGAGCCTGAGTATAGGAGATGCCTGGCGGTCATTTTAGGGGTTTGGGGATTCGTTATTAAGGAGCATAGTGTTGTCTGAAAGTAGCTTTGCTCGTCGTATTAGCCGATTTTTCATTGCTTTTGACGAATCAAGCCAAAGATGCCAAATGATCCACCGTCTCAGGGTATTTCTGTACCAGACGAATCAGTGCGACTGCTTGCGCATTGGGTCTGGAGCGGCCTTGCTCCCAGTTTTCCAGCGTTCTGGCATTGGTTCGGAGATGGTTTGCGAACAGTGCCCTGGACATGTTGAGGCGCTGGCGCAGCTCCAGCAGTTCGTTGGGGACCAATGGGGCCAGTTCGGTGAGGCTGGCTTTGTGCGAGCGTAGGGTTTTTTTGCCTTGGCGTTCTTCGGCCAGGGCGTCGAAGCCTTCCGTGAGTTCAGTGAACAGGTTGCGGGGCATGGTTTTTCCTCAACAGGTATTCGCGTTCAAGCATCGTTCTCAGCGCTTTTCGCTGGGAATCGGTCAAGTCATCCTGCATGTCTTTGCCGTACACCGTGAATAACCAGAATTGACAGCTAAGACCTCCGGTGCCCTTGATCGCATCCCCGGCGAAGGGATCCTTCATCAAGAGCAGCTGTAAGAGACGAAAGTCCTGATCATTCAGATAACTCGCTCGGTGACGTTCGAACGGGGGGAGCTCAACAAAAACTGCTTCCATTTATTGTACGTAACCTGCGTATAGTTTGGTGGGGGAGGCGAGGTCTGTCAATCCATTCGCTTTCCAGCCTATACACATTGGCGGGTTATCTGAGTGCTACTGAATTGCGGAATGTAACCCGGACAGAGGCTGGTAGGTTTTCGCACGACCGCCATGGCACACGACGCGATATCGAGTGGGACAAACAAGGCGGTCGCGCGAAATCCTCATAGGCATGACTGGCCGAAACAAACTTAGGAGCGAGCGCCATCTCGCGATGCGCCGCGCGGGCGGGGCTCGATCTTATAGGCGCTGCAAATCGCAAGGCGGGCACCCTTTGGCCTTTATGCGATCTGTCGGCCTGACATCAGTGAGCTTTAGGTAGGGCTGATCAGAAAATTCTTACGGCTCAGCACAATTTAAAGAATTACCCTACGGCCGCTATCGCCTCGGTCTGGCATCGCGGGAATCGCTTCACAGTTAACTTCACCGGGTCGCCGCAAATTCGGCGATCGGGCGTGAGAACCCGCTTTTTGGCCCGTGGCCTCAATCAGGTCGCCACCGACTACGCCCAGCACCACGCCCCCGAGCGCAGCCGTGACATCGTCTGGTCGATGCAGCATTCTGCTGAAAGCCTTTCGGCAATCCTCGATGGCCTGCTCGACGGCCAGGAAGCCTGACCGCCAGCCCGCTTAGACCGGCTGCCCACGGTCCACCTTGCTGCTGAGAATGATCGATGTGGTGGTCTTCTCCACCCCGTCGACGCTACCGATCTGGTCGAGCAGCTGGTCCAGTTGTTCGGGCGAGTCTGTACGCAGCCAGGCCACATAGTCGAATTCGCCGCTTACCGCACACAGCTGCTGCACCTGGCCCATGGCACTCAGGCGGCGTACCACTTCCTTCCCGGAGCGCGGCTGCACCTTGATCCCCACGTACGCTTGCAGCCCGCCACCCATCACACTCTGACCCAAGCGCACGCCATAGCCTGAGATGACCTTGTTCTTCTCCAGCCGTTCCAGGCGCGAGTTGACGGTGGTGCGGGCGATGCCCAGCTGGCGCGCGAGGGTGGCGACGCTTTCGCGGGCGTTGATTTGCAGCAGGGCGATCAGCTGGCGATCGATTTCATCCAGCGTGATGGAGCGGGAATCCGACATGGCGAGTCTCTACGGTTGGCCTGCTAGCCTAGCCAGCGAGTGCCAATCAGGGCAAGGCCGGGCACAGCTGAACAATCCGGCGCGCTCCTACAGCGACCGCGCTGGCCTGGTGGCTGTGCCTTCGGCATGATGAAGCGCCAGTCCAACGGGAAACTCAGCGTGAACCTCGACCACCTGCTCGAATGCTGGCGACTGGAAGTCTCCAACAAGAAAAGGCCCGGACGCCGTACCAGCCTGCTGTTCAACGTGCTGCGCCGTGCACGCAAGGACAACAAGCTGCGCTTTCTGTTTGCCTTCCGCCTGGCCCAGTACCTCGACGCCCGCGGCGGCCTGCTCCGGCGTCACGCGCGGCGCATGCAACAGCGGCTCAATCTCAAGTACGCGGTGGACATCGACATCGGCGCACAGATCGCGCCCGGCCTGCGCATCGCACACCTGCCTGGGGTGGTGATCACCCGGCACGTGAGCATCGGGCGCAATTTCTTTGTTCGGCAAAACTGCTCGATCGGCATCAAGACCCTCGGCTTGGCGGAATACGCGCTGCGCATTGGCGACAACGTGAGCATGGGCGCCAACAGTTGCATCGTTGCCGACTGTATCGAGATTGGTGACGACGTGGTGATCGGAGCGATGTCGCTGGTTACGCGGGATATTCCGGATGGCATGACGTTCTACAACCCGCGGCAGGTCGAGATGCGGCCGAGAGAGACGTAACCAGAAACGTTACATTTTTGAGGCTGTAGGCGTGTTGCTCGAATGGTACTGTCTGGTGCAACCATTGCACTGTATGATTAGCCCATGCCCACGATCCATCGATTGTCCAATTGCGTAATCTGCCTGTATGCAAATGATCATCTGCCCCCGCATTTCCATCTGCGATTCAGTGATGGTCGTCAGGCACTGATCGCGATCAATGACTTGACTCCGGTGGCCGGCTTTGGTGGTTCGCGGGTTTCCCAGCGCGAGATGAGCGAAGCGCTCGAATGGGCGTCGCGGAACAGGGCTCGACTGCTAGCAATTTGGGAGGAGCTGAATCCATGACCAACAAACAATTCCAGCTGACAGAGGTCGCCGCGGTGGCCCCCGCTTCATTGCTGCTGACCTTTGCGGACGGGCAGCAATTCACGGTGGCGCTGGATGAAATCATCGGGAAACACACGACGTTGGCCCCGCTTGCCGACCCCGAGGTATTCGCAACGGCTGCCATTGGCGAGTGGAATGACACGGTCATCTGGGCCAACAACGACAATCTTGAACTTGCTGCTGACAACCTGCGTGCACGAGCGGTTGAACAGGCAGGGGAGTGTTCACATGAACTCATCTGGAATTGGATGGCCAAGCATGAGTTGACGTTGGATCGTGCTGCACAGGAGCTCGGGCTGAGCAGGCGGATGTTGGCTTATTACCGTAGTGGCGAAAAACCCGTGCCGAAGACTGTGGCCCTGGCTATGAAAGGATGGGAAGCACTTCGGTTGGCTGAGGCGCGAGCAAACAGCGCATCTCGTCACACGTCTGGCAAGTACACAGACAGTTTGGTGGGGGCGGGGCATGTACGGAAGAAGAGAGCGTAACTGCGTAGCCGATCCACAGCCAAAAAAAGCCGCGCATTTGCGCGGCTTTCGTATTTGGTGGGCCCACACGGACTTGAACCGTGGACCAAAGGATTATGAGTCCTCTGCTCTAACCAACTGAGCTATAGGCCCTCAGTAAGTGGCCGGATTATAACGAGGGTTTCGCACCTGTGCCATCTGAAAGATCCGATAGTGCTATGCGAAGAAACGTTGCCGCGAACTCGCTTGGCGGCAGCGGCAGGCTGACGATGTAGCCCTGGATCTGCTCGCAGCCCTCGGCCGCCAGGAAGCGTTGCTGAGCCTGGTTTTCCACGCCCTCGGCAATGATGGTCAGTTGCATGCTGCGCCCCAGGGCAATGATCGCACGGGCGATGGCGGCGTCGTGGGGGTCGTCGGGCAGGCCACGGATGAACGACTTGTCGATCTTGAGAATGTCCAGCGGCAGGCGCTTGAGATAGCTCAGCGATGAATAGCCGGTGCCAAAGTCGTCGATGGCCAGCTGCACGCCCAGTTTTTTCAGCTGGTACAGCACGGCCAGTGCTTCTTCCGCCTGGCTCATGATGAAGTTTTCGGTGATCTCCAGTTGCAGGTCACCCGCCTTGAGCTGGTAGTGCTTGAGCAACTGTTCGATGCGCCGGGCCAGGTGTGGCTGGCGTAGCTGGGCGCCGGCGAGGTTGATCGACAATGGGCCGAAGGGTTCGTAGTGCTGCTTCCAGGCCTGCATCTGCCGACAGGCTTGTTCCAGTACCCAGTCGCCGAGCTGGAGGATGGTGCCGTTCTCTTCTGCCAGGTGGATGAAGTGCTCTGGCGGCACTTCACCAAAGGTCGGGTGGCTCCAGCGGATCAGCGCCTCGGCGCCTACCAGGTTCTGGGTCTTGAGGCTGAGCTTGGGCTGGAAGCACAGGCTCATTTCGTTGCGTTCGACGGCTCGGCGCAGCTCGTGCTCCAGGGCGATGCGCTCGCTGGCCTGGGCGGTCAGGTCGCGGGTGTAGGCTTCAACGCGGTTGCGGCCTTTGGCTTTGGAGCGGTACATGGCAGCGTCGGCGTTGCGGATCAGCGTGGCCACGTCGGTGCCGTCCTGCGGATACAGGCTGATGCCGATGCTGGCGCTGGTGAAGAACTCGTGCTCACCGGCCTGGAACGGTGCGACAAAGCAGGCCAGCAGCTTGTTGGCGATGGTGCTGGCGTCACTGGGCTTGTGCAGGCCGGGCAGCAGGATGATGAACTCGTCGCCGCCCAGGCGGGCTACGGTGTCGACGTCCCGCACCTGTTCTTTCAGGCGCTGTGCAATGCCCTTGAGCAGCAGGTCGCCGACCGGGTGGCCAAGGCTGTCGTTGATGTGCTTGAAGCGGTCGAGGTCAAGGAACAGCACCGCGCCCTGGCGGTTGGACACCTGAGCGCAAGTGAGCACGGCCTGCAGGCGGTTCTCGAACAAGGCACGGTTCGGCAGGCCGGTCAGCGGGTCGTGGTGGGCCTGGTAGTCGAGCTTGGCCTGGGCGTGCTTGAGGCTGGAAATGTCGGCGAACACGGCAACGAAGTGGGTGATCTCGCGTTCGCTGTTGCGCACCGCACTGATGGTCAGCCAGCCGGGGTACAGTTCGCCGTTCTTGCGCTTGTTGTAGATCTCACCTTGCCAGTGGCCCTCGGCAGTAAGCTGGTGCCACATGGCGGCATAGAAGGCGCTGTCATGCTGGCCGGAGGCAAGCAGGCGAGGGGTCTGGCCGAGGGCTTCGATCTCGCTGTAGCCGGTGATTTCGCTGAAGGCGCGGTTGACGGCACTGATGCGTTGGTCGATGTCGGTGATCAGCACGCCTTCGGCGGTGTTCTCGAACACGGTGGCGGCCAGCTGCAGTTTTTCCTGCATCAGGTGGCGCTCGGTGATGTCGCGGGCGATGGTCAGCATGCAATCGACGCCGCCAATCGGCAGGGGCCTGGCGGACAGCTCGCACAGGCGGATCTGCCCGTCGCTGCGGCGGATGTGGCAGGTGAAATCGCGCACGAAGCCGTCGCGGTTGAGCTGGTCGACCATGCGTTTGCGTTCGTTGAGGTCGACCCAGATACCCAGGTCAAGCGAGGTCTGGTCGATGGTCGGGTTGAGGTCGTAGCCTGTGAGGCGGCAGAAGCCTTCGTTCACCTCGAGCAGCAAACCGTCGCTCTGGCGCGACAGCAGCAGGCCGTCGGGCGAAGCGTGGAAGGCCTTGGCGAATTTCTCTTCCGAGGTTTGCAACTGCCCCTGGGTTTCCTTGAGCTGGCTGATGTCGCGCACCGCCACCACCAGTGCCGGGGTGCCGTCGAGTTCGAAGGTTTCGGCCGAGGTGAGGCCGGTGAACAGTTGGCCATTGCTGCGCCGGAAGCTCATTTCCAGGTTGCGGATACCGCCTTGGTGCAGGCGCTCAAGCAGCGGGGGGCCGGAGCCTTCGACACCCCACAGGTGCAGATCCGTAGCGCTGCGGCCAAGCACCTGTCCCGCGGTCAGGCCGATCTGCTCTTCGAAGGCTTCGTTCACCTCCAGCAGGCAGCCGTCGCTGTGGCGGGCGATCAGCAGAATGTCGGGGCACTGCTGGAACACCGAGGCAAACTTTTGTTCGGAAAGGCGCAGGGCGTCCTCGGTACGCTTGGTTTCGCTGATGTCGATCATCAGCCCGCGCATCACTGGCTGGTGCCCGTGTTCGATCATGCTGACGATATTGCGTACCCACAGGGGCTGGCCGTCAGCCCGGATTACCCGATAGTCCAGGCTATGGTCGCGTCCGGCTGCGGTTTCGCTGTCGCAGTAGGCCTGGGCCCAGAGGGCGTCCTCCGGGTGCAGGATGCTGCGCCAGAAGCCCGGCCTGAGCCAGTCGCTCAGCGGGTAGCCAAGCAAGTCTTCGGCATGTGGGGAGACGTAGCTGTAGGTGAAGTCGTTGGCATCGGCTTCCCAGGCGATGGCGGACAGGCTCTCGACCAGGCCGCGGTAGTGGTACTCGCTGCTGCGCAGCTCCTGCTCCAGTGCGATACGCCGGGAAATTTCCGAGCTGAGCCGACGATTGATACGGATCACCACGGCCAGCACGGCCATCAGCAACAGCACCGTTGGCAGGCCATACACCAGCAGGTCAGACCAGAACATCCGTTGGTCGACCACATTACCCACCCAGCGCTGCTGGATCTGGCTGACTTCGCCGCTGCTCATGTCGGCCATGACTTTGTCCAGAATGCCCACCAGCACTTTGTTGTCGCGTGGTGCGGCCATGGCCAACTGGTAGCGGTAGGGCGTTTCGCCACTGACGTAGAGCCCATCGAGCTTGAGCTGGCGCAGGCTCCAGATGCTTGAAGCGAGGTCGCCGACCACGGCGTCCACCTGATCGGTGGCCAAGGCCTGCAAGGTGGAGCTCACATTGGGCAGTGCCACCAGGTTGAGGTCGGGGTGATGCGTACGCAGCAGTTCGTGCGGGGCGTAGTTTTCGACCACGGCTATCTTCAGGCCGTACAGGTCGTCCAGTTTGCGCGGTTGTGCGCCGCCTTTGTGGGCGAGGATGACGATGGGGAAGTCGAGGTACGGGCGGGTGAAGGCCAGGTAGCCTTGGCGTTCGGGGGTGGACATGATACCGGGCAGCAGGTCGATGCGGTTTTCCCGCGCTTGCGCCAATACCTCGGTCCAGCTGCTGGGCTCGACCGGTTTGAGCGTCACGCCCAGGCGTTGCTGGATCGCGGCGATGTAATCGGCGGCCAATCCCTGGTACCGGCCCTCCTGGTCGCGAAACTCGAACGGTGGCCAAGAGGCGTCTACGCCCAGGCTCAGCTGTTGGTGGGCAGCCAGCCAGGCTTTCTCCTCGTCTGTCAGGGTCAGGGCGCCGGCCGTTGTGTTCCACAAAATCAGGAGCAGCAGCAGAATGGCCGGCATGAGCGGCATAGCGGCCTCGCATTTTTGGGGTCTGACGTCGAGTGTAGACGGGCATTGCGCAAGCGTGGGGTAAGCGAGATACGTGTAGGAGCAGCTTTGTGCTGCGAATGGGCCGGTATGGGCGCAGGTGTACGGTGACCCGGATGGCCTCTTCGCAGCACAAGGCTGCCCTACAGGGACCGCGAGTGTTTCAAAAGACAGAAAAGAAAAACCCCGGCCTGGGCCGGGGTTTTGTCATCACTCGTCGAGGAAGGAGCGCAGATGCTCGCTGCGAGTCGGGTGGCGCAGTTTGCGCAACGCCTTCGCTTCGATCTGACGGATCCGCTCACGCGTTACGTCAAACTGCTTACCCACCTCTTCGAGGGTGTGGTCGGTGTTCATGTCGATACCGAAGCGCATGCGCAGCACCTTGGCTTCGCGTGCAGTCAGGCCCGAGAGCACGTCACGGGTGGCTTCCTTGAGGCTTTCGACCGTGGCCACGTCGATCGGGGACTGCATGGTCGAGTCCTCGATGAAGTCGCCCAGGTGCGAATCTTCGTCGTCACCGATCGGGGTTTCCATGGAGATCGGCTCTTTGGCGATCTTCAGTACCTTGCGGATCTTGTCCTCAGGCATTTCCATGCGCTCGCCCAGCTCTTCCGGGGTCGGTTCGCGACCCATTTCCTGCAGCATCTGGCGGGAAATACGGTTGAGCTTGTTGATCGTCTCGATCATGTGCACCGGAATACGGATGGTGCGTGCCTGATCGGCGATCGAACGGGTGATCGCCTGGCGGATCCACCAGGTGGCGTAGGTCGAGAACTTGTAGCCGCGACGGTATTCGAACTTGTCCACCGCTTTCATCAAGCCGATGTTGCCTTCCTGGATCAGGTCGAGGAACTGCAGGCCACGGTTGGTGTACTTCTTGGCGATGGAGATCACCAGACGCAGGTTCGCCTCGACCATTTCTTTCTTGGCGCGACGGGCCTTCGCTTCACCGATCGACATGCGACGGTTGATGTCCTTGATCTCGGCAACGGTCAGGCCGGTTTCGGTCTCAAGGTCGATCAGCTTCTGCTGGCAAGCGACGATGGCGGCGTCCTTTTCACCCAGGGCAGCAGCCCATTTGGTGTTGCGCTTGGCCAGGTCACCGCTCCAGGTCTGGTCGGTTTCGTTGCTCGGGAACATGCGCAGGAAGTCGGCACGCGGCATGCGGGCATCACGCACGCACAGCTGCATGATGGCGCGCTCTTGCTGACGCAGACGGTTCAGGGCATCACGAACACGCTCTACCAGGACCTCGAACTGCTTGGGTACCAGCTTGATCGGCATGAACAGGTCGGCGAGGGCTTGCAGGGCCGCGATGCTTTCCTTGTGGGCACGACCGTGCTTCTTCACGACCTTGAAGGTCGCTTGAAGCTGGTCGGATACCGCACCGAAACGTTGGGCTGCGACTACCGGGTCCGGACCGCTCTCGGTCTCTTCCTCGTCGTCACTGCTCTCGGCTTCTTCCTCTTCGTCGTCAGACTCTTCCTTCGCAGCTGCGGCCTTGGCGCCAGGGATCGGCACCTCTTCGGTCGGCGCGGCGATGTTGTCGTCAGGGTCGATGTAACCGCTGAGCACGTCCGACAGTCGGCCGCCCTCGGTGGTGACGCGGTCATATTCGCCGAGAATGTAATCGACAGTGCCCGGGAAGTGAGCGATGGCGCCCATGACTTCACGGATGCCTTCCTCGATACGCTTGGCGATTTCGATCTCGCCTTCGCGGGTCAGAAGCTCGACGGTACCCATTTCACGCATGTACATGCGCACCGGGTCGGTCGTGCGGCCGATATCGGTTTCAACTGCCGCCAACGCAGCAGCGGCTTCTTCGGCCGCGGCTTCGTCGGTGTCGGCTTCCGCCAACAGAAGGGCATCCGCATCCGGAGCACTCTCGAATACGTTGATCCCCATGTCGTTGATCATGCGGATGATGTCTTCCACCTGTTCAGGATCTGAAATATCCTCAGGCAGGTGGTCGTTGACCTCCGCGTAAGTCAGGTAGCCCTGCTCACGACCGCGGGTGATCAACTCTTTGATACGAGACTGCTGTTGCGCTTTTCCGGACATAACACCCTATCCACTGAAGGTCTTGGCGGGCAAAAAACAAGCCGAGGATTATACCCGAGCATGGGCCTCACGCGCCAGATGAGGTCGGCGTTTGTGCGGGAACATTCCGGCTCAGCAGGGCGAGGAGCTGGGTTTTTTCCTCGCTGGTCAACTCACTTTGACGTGATTTCCTGAGCAGTTGTTCCAGGCTGCGCTCGCGTTGGCGGGCGGACAAGCTAGTTATAGTGTCGAAAAACTGTTGTTCAAGGTTGTCGGCTACGATCAGCCATTCCTTTTCCGCCAGGGCCCGCAGCAGGCGGCCCTGTTCGGTGCCATGCCAGCGCGCGATCAACTGCATTGAGCTTAGCCCAGGATTTTTCTGTGCGGCTTCGATCAATGACACCAGCAGCTGGCTGTACAAGTGTTCTTCGTCGGCAAAGTGGCTGGCATCTTCCACCTTGCCGGCCAGCAGCGGGTGGTGCAGCAGGGTGCGCAGGGCGGCCAGGGTAGGCGGCTCGACCGGGGCAGGCACGCGCGGTGGCGCTTCATCTCGTTGCTGCCAGGGCTTGCCGCCTTTGCGGTTCTTGTCCCAGGGTTTGTCGCTCCACTGCTTTTTGCCTCCGCCCTTGTTCGGCTTCCACGCCTGCTCCTGCTGAGCGGGGACGAAGTCGTGCTGCGGCATGTCGCCGTAGTCAGGGGTGTAGCTGGCCATGGCGTCGTAGTCGTAGCCAGGGTCGTAGTCCGGCACACTGCTGGCTGCTGGCGCTTGTTGGGCCAGTTGCTCGACCTGCTGCGGGTCCAGGCCGGTGATTTCCTTCAGGCGGTTGCGCATCAGTTGGCGCAGGTTGGCGCCAGGGATCTTTTCGATCAACGGTGTGGCCAGGGTCGCCATGTGCGCCTTGCCTTCCAGCGATCGCGGGTCGGCTTCAACGCCCAGTTGCTCGAAGAAGTAGTCGGCCAGCGGCTGGGCGTGCTGGTTGATGCGGGCCCTGAAGGCATCGGTGCCTTCGGCGCGCACCAGGCTGTCCGGGTCTTCGCCTTCGGGCAGGAACAGGAAGCGCGCGCGGCGGCCGTCCTGCAGGTTCGACAGGGTCGACTCCAGCGCACGCCAGGCGGCCTTGCGCCCGGCCTGGTCGCCGTCGAAGCAGAACAGCACGCTGGGCACTACCCGGAACAGGCGCTTGAGGTGCTCTTCGCTGGTGGCGGTGCCAAGGGTAGCCACGGCATTGCGCAGGCCCTGTTGAGCCAGGGCGATGACGTCCATGTAGCCCTCGACGACGATGATTTCGTCGAGGTTGCGGTTATGCTTGCGCGCCTCGTACAGCCCGTACAGTTCCTGGCCCTTGTGGAACACCGGGGTTTCCGGGGAGTTCAGGTACTTGGGCTTGTCGTCGCCCAGTACCCGGCCGCCGAAGGCGATGATGCGCCCGCGGCTGTCGCGAATGGGGAACATCACCCGGTCGCGGAAACGGTCGTAGCGCTTGCCGCTTTCGGCGTTTTCGATCAGCAGGCCGGCATCGATCATCACCTTTTGCTGCAGGGCGTCAGCACCCAGGTGCTTGAGCAGGTTGTCCCAGCCGGGCGGGGCGAAGCCCAGGCAGAAATCGCGAGCGATCTCCCCGGACAGGCCGCGGCCCTTAAGATAGTCCACTGCGGCCTTGCGGGTCGGGTGGCTGCGCAGGGCCTGGCGGTAGAACTCCGAGGCGGCGTCCAGCAGCGGGTACAGCGGCGAGTCGGTTGGCTGGCGAGGCTTCTGGTCGCGGCGGCCTTGCTCGCGGGGCACTTCCATGCCAGCGGCGCGGGCCAGTTCTTCGACAGCCTGGGGGAAGTCCAGGTTGTCGTGGTCCATGACGAAGCCCAGGGCGTTGCCGCCGGCGCCGCAGCCGAAGCAGTAGTAGAACTGCTTGTCGGGGCTGACCGTGAAGGACGGTGTCTTCTCTTTGTGGAACGGGCAGCAGGCCGAGTAGTTTTTGCCGGTTTTTTTCAGCTGGACGCGCGAACTCACCACGTCGACGATGTCGAGGCGGTTGATCAGGTCGTCAATGAAACTCTGGGGAATCAGCCCGGCCATGGCAGTCTCGTCATCTGGCAACTGGCAAGTCTAATCGCTCACGCGCCGAATGGGGCAGGTGATGCTTGGGGAAGTGCGAGGGAATGTGTGCTCGTCGCCAGCCCCTAAGGGCCCGTCAGTCGGACGTGCACGTCTGGTCATACAGCAAGAAAGACCAGCTCTGACGTTTCAGGCAGGTTGCCCCTGTGCACTTCGCGTGAAGCTTGTGCGGGGCCTTGAGCTAGCTGCTCAAGTTTGAAACGACCGCTGCCATCACCCGGCGGTTAGCCGGGCAGGGCAGAAGCTTTGCGTAGAACGTCTGTATTAGTACAGACGAACGGCGCGGCGCTGTTCGCGCTGTACTTTCTTGGCGTGACGCTTAACAGCAGCAGCTGCTTTGCGCTTACGCTCGGCGGTCGGCTTCTCGTAAAACTCGCGGCTACGAACTTCAGCCAGTACACCGGCTTTTTCGCAGGAGCGCTTGAAACGACGCAGAGCTACGTCGAAGGGTTCGTTCTCTTTAACTTTGACGGCTGGCATCCAGGGCTACCTTAATTCATTACCGGGGTAGACGTGCTCCTGGCAAAACAAAGGTGTGCTGGAGAACGTCGGTTTTCAAGGGTTGCGGATGTTAACCCTTAGCAAGCCGGAATGCAAAGCCTCTGATCGAAAACCGCTGGTCGGCATCCGACACGGGGACTATCATGCGCGCCTTCGAATTCAGCCCCCACAAGGGACGAACCCATGCTAGTACTGGGATTGGAAACATCCTGCGACGAAACTGGCGTCGCATTATACGACAGTGAGCGCGGCTTGTTGGCCGACGCACTGTTCAGCCAGATCGACCTGCATCGCGTGTTTGGCGGTGTTGTTCCCGAGCTTGCCTCGCGTGACCACGTGAAGCGCATGTTGCCGCTCATTCGCCAGGTGCTGGAGGAGGCGGGCTGCGTCGCCACCGAGATCGACGCCATTGCCTACACCGCGGGTCCTGGCCTGGTCGGCGCATTGCTGGTGGGCGCCTCCTGCGCACAGGCGCTGGCCTTTGCCTGGGACATTCCGGCGATTGGCGTGCACCACATGGAAGGCCACTTGCTGGCGCCCATGCTGGAAGAAAACCCACCTGAGTTTCCGTTCGTCGCTTTGTTGGTTTCAGGCGGACACACCCAGCTGGTACGCGTCGATGGCATCGGTCAGTACGAACTGCTGGGCGAAAGCCTGGACGATGCCGCCGGCGAAGCGTTCGACAAGACCGCAAAGCTGATCGGCCTCAACTACCCCGGCGGCCCGGAAATCGCGCGCCTGGCCGAGCAGGGTGTACCTGGTCGCTTCGTGTTCCCGCGGCCGATGACCGACCGCCCGGGCCTGGAATTCAGCTTCAGTGGCCTCAAGACCTTCGCCCTCAACACCTGGCAGCAATGCAAGAACGCTGGCGACGACAGTGAGCAAACCCGTTGCGACCTGTCCCTGGCATTCCAGCAGGCGGTGGTGGAGACTTTGACCATCAAGTGCAAGCGGGCGCTCAAGCAGACCGGCCTCAAGCGCCTGGTCATCGCCGGTGGTGTGAGTGCCAACAAGGCTTTGCGAGCGTCCCTCGAAGACATGCTCGGCAGCATCAAGGGCAACGTGTACTACGCGCGCCCGCAGTTCTGTACCGACAACGGCGCGATGATCGCCTACGCCGGTTGCCAGCGCCTGTTGGCGGGGCAGCACCAGGACCTGGCGATCAGCGTGCAGGCGCGCTGGCCGATGGAGCAGTTGCCGCCGCTGTAACGTGTGAAGCCGAACGCTCAGAAGTGCCGTTCGCGTCCGGCGAACAGGTCGCGCAGGTTGTTGCGGTGGCGCCACACGATCATCACGGTCAGCACGGTGATCGGCAGCAGTGCTTCGGGCTCGCGCCAGGCCAGCAATGGCAAGGTCAGCGGCGTGGCAATCAGCGCCGCCAGCGAGCTGGTGCGGGTGAGGTAGAACGTCAGCAGCCAGGCGCCGATGGCCAGCAGCGCGGCCGGGAAATACAGGCCCATGAGCATGCCGGCAGCCGTGGCCACGCCCTTGCCACCCCGGAAGCGGAAGTACAGGGGGAACAGGTGGCCCAGCACCGCGCACACGCCCACCCAGGCTTGCGCGTGCAGGTCCAGCCCGGCAACGCGGGCGAGCAATACCGGCAAAAGGCCCTTGCACAGGTCGCCAAGCAGGGTCAGGATCGCCAGTTTACGGCCTGCCAGGCGTAGCATGTTGGTAGCGCCGGCATTGCCTGAACCACTGGAACGCGGGTCCGGGCTGCCCGAAAGGCGGCTGAGGAGAATGGCGAAGGACAGTGAGCCGAGCAGGTAGGCGAGCAACGCCAGTAACCAAAACATGCTAACTATTCCGGGCGAGGACGCCCTGATTCTAACGGCGCCAGTCGCCCTTGTCGTGCTGTGGAGAGAAGTGCTTGGACAGAGTGTTCATCGAAGGCCTGGAAGTCGATACCGTCATCGGTGCCTATGACTGGGAGCGGGATATTCGCCAGTGCTTGCGCCTGGACCTGAGCTTTGCCTGGGACAACCGCCCGGCCGCAGCGGGTGACGACCTGAACCTGGCGCTGGACTACGCCAGTGTCTCGGCACGCATCCAGGCGTTTGCCGAGCAGGCCCGTTTCGAGTTGGTGGAAACCTTTGCCGAGCGCCTGGTGGCAACCTTGATGGAAGAATTCCATATCCCCTGGGTGCGGTTGAAACTGACCAAGCCGGGTGCGGTACCGGCGGCCCGTGGCGGTGTTGGCGTGGAGATCGAGCGCGGATGTCTCTGAGCACGGTTTACCTTGGCCTTGGCAGCAACATCGACCGTGAGGCGCACTTGTGCGCCGGGCTCGATGCGTTGGCGGGCATCCTCACCGACATGCGCTGCTCGCCGGTGTTCGAAAGCCAGCCGGTGGGGATCAAGAGCGGGCCGTTCATCAATTTCGTAGTGACCGGGCAAACCGCACTGCCGCTGATCGAACTGGACCGTCGGCTGAAGTTCATCGAGGCCGAAAATGGCCGTTACGCGCCGGACCGCAAAGGGCTGCCGCTGGATATCGATGTGCTGATGTATGACGATCTGCACGGCACCTTCGACGGGCTGGTCCTGCCCCGGGCCGAGATCCTGAAGAACGCGTTTGTGCTGTGGCCGCTGTCGTTGCTGGCGCCTGAGCTGGTGCATCCGGGGGCAGGCAAGAGCATGGCCCGGTTGTGGCAAGAGGCACAGATTGACCAGGTACTGGCCCCGGTCGCCTTCGAGTGGCGTGGGTTGCAGCTGACACCCGCTTAAGGCTGTTCCGGCCCTTTCGCGGCTAAAGCCGCTCCCACAGGTACCGCGCAGGTTTCGCGCCCACGCTGTACTTGTGGAAGCGGGCATGCCCGCGAACACCGGCGAAGCCGGTGCCATACAGCGGGTTTGGGCATTCGCGGGCGCGCCCGCTCCCACAGGTGCTGTGCCAACATCGGACTCACGCTGTACCTGTGGGAGCGGCTCTAGCCGCGAAGGGGCCGGTATGGTCAGTCGAGGTGGTAAGCCTCTAGCGCTTTCAGCCGCTCGGCCTTGAGCGCTTCGCCCAGTGCCTGGCCCGTCAGCCCGGCCTGCACCAACGGCTTCACATCCACCGCTCGCGCCGCTGTTGCTGCGCCGCGCAGGTAATCGGCCTGTGGATAACCCTGCTTGCCCTCGCCAAGCGATGTCATCTGGCAAACCACCACAAAATCCTCGAACCGTTGCGGCCGTCGGTAAACATCGAACTTTTGCAACAGCTCCAGCAGTGCCTTGGCAGGCAGTTCCAGCGCCTGATTGGCCTGCGCCAGGCATTCGCCTGTCAGCAGGGCCAGTTCCTGGCATTCCCGTGGCGCCTTCAGGCGCTGGTTGACGGCTTTGATCGATGCCGGTGCCAGCCCGCGCAACAGGCACGCCCAGCGCACGTGCAGAGGCTGTTCATGCGCCGCTGCCTGTTCCAGAGCCGCCAGGGCCATGGCATCGTCAACAAGCTCAGGCAGCAGGGCCTGCAGGGCGTCGCAATCGCGCAGCACCTGGAAGAACACCTGGGGCTGTGCCTCCATCAGCGCCCGCTCGATTTCCTTCCAGCTGCGCTCTGCAGTCAGCGCCTGCAGCTCGCCAGAGGCGCTGATCTGGCGCATCAGCTCAAGCGTCTCTTCGGCAACCCGGAAACCTAGCGGTGCATAGCGGGCAGCAAAGCGCGCGACGCGCAGCACGCGCAAGGGATCTTCGGTGAATGCCGGGGAAACGTGGCGTAAAATTCGTCTTTCGAGATCGTCTTTGCCGTGGTGGGGGTCGTACACCGTACCTGCCTCGTCCTCGGCCATCGCGTTGATGGTCAAATCACGGCGAATCAGGTCTTCCTCCAGTGTCACGTCAGGGCTGGCGTGAAAAGTGAATCCGCCATAACCGCGCCCGCTCTTGCGCTCGGTGCGCGCCAAGGCATATTCCTCGCCGGTTTTCGGGTGCAGGAATACCGGAAAATCAGCGCCCACCGGCCGATAACCCTTGGCGTGCATTTCTTCAACGGTGGCGCCTACCACCAGCCAGTCGATATCGCTGACAGGAAGGCCGAGCAAGCGGTCGCGCACGGCGCCGCCGACTTTGTAGATGTGCATGTGCAGCTCTCCATAACTGCCGACAGGATAACCCGTCGGCAGTTATGGCGTAGCACTAGAGGTGGTGAATGACAGCCAGGTCCATGCGCCCGTAGTCGGCGCTTTCGCCGTGCTCGCCACGGGGTGGCATGTGGTGGGTTTTCATCACTTGCTCGCCCTGTACGGTCTCCAGGTGGATATCGAAGCCCCACAGGCGATGCAGGTGCTTGAGCACTTCATCGGTTGAGTCGCCCAGCGGTTTGCGGTTGTGTTGCTGGTGGCGCAGCGTCAGCGAGCGGTCACCGCGACGGTCAACGCTCCAGATCTGCACGTTCGGTTCACGGTTACCCAGGTTGTACTGCGCGGCCAGCATTTCACGAATCACCCGGTAGCCGGCTTCATCGTGGATGGCGGGCACCAGCAGGTCGTCGCGCTGGTCGTCGTCGAGGATGCTGAACAGCTTGAGGTCGCGCATTACCTTGGGCGAAAGGTATTGCAGGATGAAGCTCTCGTCCTTGAAGCTGCTCATGGCAAACTTGATGGTAGAAAGCCAGTCACTGCCAGCAATGTCGGGGAACCAGTGGCGATCTTCATCGGTCGGGTTTTCGCACATGCGGCGGATGTCGGTGTACATCGCAAAGCCCAGTGCGTAGGGGTTGATGCCGCTGTAGTAGGGGCTGTCGAAGCCGGGCTGGAACACCACGCTGGTGTGCGAGGTCAAGAACTCCATCATGAAGCCTTCAGTGATCAGCCCCTCGTCGTACAGGTCGTTCATGAGCGTGTAGTGCCAGAAGGTTGCCCAGCCTTCGTTCATGACTTGGGTCTGGCGCTGCGGGTAGAAGTACTGGGCGATCTTGCGCACGATGCGCACCACTTCACGCTGCCAGGGTTCGAGCAGCGGAGCATTCTTCTCGATGAAATACAGGATGTTCTCCTGTGGTTCGGCGGGGAAGCGCCCCTCATCGCGTTCGTTGCCCCTTTCGGCGCTTTTCGGGATGGTGCGCCACAGGTCGTTGATCTGGCGCTGCAGGTGCTCCTCACGCTCCTTCTGGCGCCGCCGTTCCTCTTCTGCGGAGATGGGGTAGGGGCGTTTGTAGCGGTCCACGCCGTAGTTCATCAGGGCATGGCAGGAGTCGATCAGGTCTTCCACGGCGTCGATGCCGTGGCGCTCTTCGCACTGGGCGATGTACTGCTTGGCAAACACCAGGTAATCGATGATGGAGCTGGCGTCGGTCCAGGTGCGGAACAGGTAGTTGCCTTTGAAGAAGCTGTTATGGCCATAGCAGGCGTGGGCAATCACCAGTGCCTGCATGCACATGGTGTTTTCTTCCATCAGGTAGGCGATGCAGGGGTCGGAGTTGATCACGATTTCGTAGGCCAGGCCCATCTGGCCACGGCTGTAGGACTTTTCTGTGCTGAGGAACTGTTTGCCGTAGGACCAGTGGTGGTAACCCAGAGGCATGCCGACCGAGGCATAGGCGTCCATCATCTGCTCGGCCGTGATCACCTCGATCTGGTTGGGGTAAGTGTCCAGGGCGTACCGTTCGGCCAGGCGGCCGATTTCCCGGTCGTAGGTCTGGATCAGCTCGAACGTCCACTCGGACCCGGTGGAAATGGGTTGGCGTCTCTGTGCTCTGGCGGTCATGTGGCTAACCTGCGCTGGAAGAGTTCACGGAAGACCGGGTAGATGTCGCCGGCCGATACCAACTGCTGCTGGGCGAACGTGTCGGGGAAGGCTTCGCCGATGCGTTCGTATTCGTACCACAGCGCCTGGTGCTCACGGGGGGTGATCTCGACGTAAGTGTAGTACTGCACGTGCGGCATGATCTGCTTGGACAGGATCTCGCGGCAGATCGGCGAGTCGTCGTTCCAGTTATCGCCGTCAGAAGCCTGAGCGGCGTAGATGTTCCAGTCGCTGGCCGGGTAGCGTTCGGCCATGATCTCCTGCATCAGCTTGAGCGCGCTGGAGACGATGGTGCCGCCGGTTTCCCGCGAGTAGAAGAACTCTTCCTCGTCGACTTCCCGGGCGCTGGTGTGGTGGCGGATGAACACCACTTCGATGCGGTCGTAGTTACGCTTGAGGAACAGGTACAACAGGATGAAGAAGCGCTTGGCGATGTCCTTGGTGGCCTGGGTCATGGAGCCGGACACGTCCATCAGGCAGAACATCACTGCCTTGGAGCTGGGGTTGGGCTGCTTGACCAGCAGGTTGTACTTGAGGTCGAAGGTGTCGAGGAAGGGCAAGCGGTTGATGCGTGCCTTCAGGCGTTCGATTTCCTGTTCGACTTCCTGGATATCGGTGAAGTTGTCCGGCTCCTCGACCCGCAGGCGGTCGAGTTCCTTTTGTGCTTCGCGCAGCAGTGCGCGGCTGCTGCCGGTCAGGGCGATACGCCGGGCATGGGCCGAGCGCAGGGTGCGCACGATATTGATGCGTGACGGGTTGCCCTCGTTGGCGATGCCCGCACGCACGGTCTTGAAGGTGTCGGTCCCGGTCAGGTGACGTTTGACCAGGTTGGGCAGTTCGAGATCCTCGAACATGAATTCGAGGAATTCTTCCTGGGTGATCTGGAAGACGAAGTCGTCCATGCCGTCGCCGGAATTGCCCGCTTTGCCGCGGCCGCCGCCACCCCCGCCGCCACCTTGTGGCCTGGGGATATGTTCGCCGGCAGTGAATTCCTTGTTGCCCGGGTGTACGACAGTCTGTTTGCCGCCGCGACCGTGGTGGAGCACGGGTTCGTCGATGTCGCGCCCCGGAATGCTGATTTGTTCGCCATGTTCCATATCCATGATGGAACGGCGGCTTACCGCCTCTTCGACGGCTTTCTTGATGTGTTCACGGTACCGTCGCAGAAAGCGCTGACGGTTGACCGTGCTCTTGTTCTTGCCGTTCAGGCGTCGGTCTATAACGTAGCTCATGGTCCCTCCGGTAGCTGGGAACAGCTGCACGCTTCAAGCTACGGGCTCGCTGCACCTAATGGCAGCAAGGCAGTTGCTGCCGCCCAAGGCTGGCTTGCCAGCCTTGGGCGCGCAGTGTGTAGCTTGTCGCTTTATTGCGATTTCCTGACCCGCAGGTACCATTCCGACAGCAGACGAACCTGTTTGTCGGTGTAGCCACGCTCCACCATGCGCGTGACGAAGTCGTTGTGCTTCTGTTGGTCCTCCTTGCTGGCCTTGGCGTTGAAGCTGATGACCGGCAGCAGGTCCTCGGTGTTGGAGAACATTTTCTTCTCGATCACCACCCGCAGCTTTTCATAGCTGAGCCAGCTCGGGTTCTTGCCGTTGTTGTTGGCACGGGCACGCAGCACGAAGTTGACGATTTCGTTGCGGAAATCTTTCGGGTTGCTGATGCCGGCCGGTTTCTCGATCTTCTCCAGTTCTTCGTTCAGGGCGATGCGGTTGAGGATTTCGCCGGTTTCCGGGTCGCGGTATTCCTGGTCCTGGATCCAGAAGTCGGCGTACAGCACGTAGCGGTCGAAAATGTTCTGGCCGTATTCGCTGTAGGACTCCAGGTAGGCAGTCTGGATTTCCTTGCCGATGAACTCGATATAGCGCGGTGCCAGGTACTCCTTCAGGTAGCGCAGGTAGCGTTCGCGCACTTCGGCCGGGAACTGTTCCTGTTCGATCTGCTGTTCGAGCACGTACAGCAGGTGAACCGGGTTGGCCGCAATCTCGTGTGGGTCGAAGTTGAAGACTTTGGAAAGGATCTTGAAGGCGAAGCGGGTCGACAGGCCGTTCATGCCCTCGTCGACGCCTGCCGAGTCCCGGTACTCCTGGATCGACTTGGCCTTCGGATCGGTGTCCTTGAGGTTCTCGCCGTCGTAGACGCGCATCTTCGAGTAGATGTTGGAGTTCTCTGGCTCCTTGAGGCGCGAGAGTACAGTGAACTGGGCGAGCATCTTGAGGGTGTCTGGCGCGCAATGGGCCTTGGCCAGCGAGCTGTTGATCAGCAACTTGTCGTAGATCTTGATCTCATCGCTGACGCGCAGGCAGTACGGCACCTTGACGATGTAGATCCGGTCGATGAACGCCTCGTTGTTCTTGTTGTTGCGGAAGGTGTGCCACTCCGATTCGTTGGAGTGGGCCAACAGGATACCGGTGTAGGGAATGGCACCCAGCCCTTCGGTACTGTTGTAGTTACCTTCCTGGGTGGCCGTGAGCAGTGGGTGCAGGACCTTGATCGGCGCCTTGAACATCTCGACGAATTCCATCAGGCCCTGGTTGGCCCGGCACAGCGCGCCCGAATAGCTGTAGGCATCGGCGTCGTTCTGCGGGAATTCTTCGAGCTTGCGGATATCGACCTTGCCGACCAGGGCGGAAATGTCCTGGTTGTTCTCGTCGCCCGGTTCGGTCTTGGCGATGGCGATCTGGTTGAGGATCGACGGGTACAGCTTGACCACTTTGAACTTGCTGATGTCGCCGCCGAACTCCTGCAGGCGCTTGGTGGCCCAAGGCGACATGATGGTGTTCAGGTAGCGCCGCGAGATGCCGTACTCTTCCTCGAGGATGGCCCCGTCTTCGGTGGCGTTGAAAAGCCCCAGGGGCGACTCGAATACCGGCGAGCCCTTGATGGCATAGAACGGTACCTTTTCCATCAGCTGCTTGAGTTTTTCGGCCAGCGACGATTTACCGCCCCCCACCGGGCCCAGCAGATAGAGGATCTGTTTCTTTTCTTCCAGGCCTTGGGCGGCGTGGCGGAAATAAGACACGATCTGGTCGATGCACTCTTCCATGCCATGGAAGTCGGCAAAGGCCGGATAGCGGCGGATAACCTTGTTGGAGAAGATGCGCGACAGCCTGGAGTTGGTAGAGGTGTCGATCAGCTCTGGCTCACCGATGGCCAGCAACAGCCGTTCGGCCGCCGATGCGTAGGCACTGCGATCCCCTTTGCACAGCTCGAGGTACTCCTGCAGCGAGAGTTCTTCCTGGCGCGTGGACTCGAAACGTTGTTGGAAGTGGCTAAAAATACTCATGACGTCACCTCGCTCGATACGTGGAGACGACGCCGGATCAGTCAGCTGATGCTGGCATGCAACCGGTTTTGGCCGACTGCTGTATACCCCCCAGAACACCCTGTAACGCTACCGATGACCCGCACGCCGGTGTACCGGCTCTCCCCTTTTTCTGGATGGCCTGCGCTTAAGAATAGTTGGTTATCGGTAAGTTCAAGGGCGGGGGGCGGAGAAGTTGCGAACGACCGTTCGTCAGATAAGCCGCAAGCCCGCACGTGGCGCGGGCTGCAGTAAAAATGAAAATATTTATTCGGCGGTGCCTTGGGCGGTCTCGGCCGGGTAGGTAGCGCGCCACAGCTCAAAGCCGCCGTCCACGCTGTACACGTCGGAAAAGCCCTGGCCTACCAGGTAGGCGGCAGCGCTCTGGCTGGAGTTGCCGTGGTAGCAGACCACCAGGGTCGGGGCGTCGAGGTCGGCGTTGCGGATGAAGTCTGCAACCGAATGGTTATCCAGGTGCCGGGCGCCGGTGATGTGGCCTGCGGCGAAGGCTTGCGAGTCACGAATGTCGACGACGACCGCACCTTCTTGCTTGCGAAGCTCCAAGGCCTGCTCGGGAGGGATGCGCTTGAATTCGCTCATGGGTACTACTTCCTTCAGGTGTGGTCGTTGAGTGTAGTGGGTTGTGCCGGCTGGCGCAGGGTGCCGTCGTCGGCGCAGTCGCAACGGTGGTATTCGCCGCTGTCGACGTTGTACAGGGTCATGGCGCCGCCCCACACGCAGCCGGTGTCCAGGGCGACGACGCCCGGCTCGTCGACGCGGCCTTCGAGGGCGGCCCAATGGCCGAAGATGATCTTCACATGCCGCGAGCGGCGGTCCTTGTGTGCAAACCAGGGCTTGTAACCCTTGGGCGCGGTGCCCAGGCCTTCCTTGCTCTTGAGGTCGAGCTTGCCCTCGGCGGTGCAGAAGCGCATGCGTGTGAAGTAGTTGGTAATGACCCGCAGGCGTTCGATGCCGGTGAGGCGCTTGCTCCACTTGTTCGGCTCGTTGCCGTACATGCCGTCGAGGTACAGCTTCAGGCGGCCATCGTCGCGCAGTACCTCTTCCACCTCAGCCGCAAGATCAAGGGCCTGGCCGAGCGTCCACTGTGGCGGGATGCCCGCGTGCGCCATGGCAATGCCGCGTGCCTCGTCGTAATGCAGCAGTTTTTGCTGGCGCAGCCAGTGGAACAGCAGGTCGGCGTCCGGTGCTTCGATGATCTCGCGCAGCGTGTCGCTTTTTTTCAGACGCTCGACGTTGTGCCAGGCGGCCAGCAGGTGCAGGTCATGGTTGCCCAGCACGCAGACCAGCGACTGACGGATCGAATACAGGAAGCGCAGGGTTTCCAGTGATTCGGGGCCGCGGTTTACCAGGTCACCGACCAGCCACAGGCGGTCGACGGCCGGGTTGAAGCTGACACGTTCGAGCAGGCACTTGAGGGGCTGCAGGCAGCCCTGCACGTCACCGACGGCGTAGGTTGCCATCAGTGCAGTGCCCCGGGCACCGCGAGGCGGAAGGGGGCGATCTCGGCGTCGAAGCGCTTACCGTCTTCGGCGAACATCTGGTAACTGCCCTGCATGGTACCCACACGGGTGGTGATTACCGCACCGCTGCTATAGGTGTGGCTCTGGCCCGGATCGATGTTGGGTTGTTGGCCGACCACGCCGGAGCCACGCACTTCCTCGACCTCGCCGTCACCATTGGTGATCAGCCAGTGGCGTGACAGCAGCTTGGCCTTGAGCGAGCCGCTGTTGTGCACGGTGATGGTGTAGGCGAAGGCGAAACGACTGTTTTCGGGGTCGGATTGTTCTTTCAGGTAGCGGGTCACGACGCTGACGTCGATCAGATAGCGAGGATCGGACATGCAATGGCCTTGGGCGAGCTGACGCAATAATGCAGTCTAGGCCATTGGGAGGGGGGAGGGCCAGCGGTGTGGGGCTTGTGGTCTTTGTTGTCAGCGCCGGCCTGTTCGCGGGTGAACCCGCGAAGAGGCCAGTACAGGCTGGATCAGGCTTGTTGCTGATCAGCCAGCTGGTCAGCCAGGCGCACAAAGGCGGCCAGGTCCAGCTGTTCGGGGCGCAGGCTGCCATCCACGCCGGCTGCCTCGATGGCTGCGCTGTCGAGCAGGCCTTTCAGGGTGTTGCGCAGTGTCTTGCGACGCTGGTTGAAGGCTTCACGAACGACGCGCTCCAGCAGCAGGTGGTCCTTGGCCGGGAACGGCAGCACTTCGTGCGGTACCAGGCGGACGATGGCCGAGTCCACTTTCGGCGGCGGGTTGAAGGCGCCAGGGCCCACATTGAACAGGTGTTCGACGCGGCAGTGGTACTGCACCATGATCGACAAGCGCCCCCAGTCACCACCGCCAGGGCCGGCGGCCATGCGCTCGACCACTTCCTTTTGCAGCATGAAGTGCATGTCGCGGATCAGGCCGGCATGGCTGAGCAGGTGGAAGATCAGCGGGGTGGAGATGTTGTAGGGCAGGTTGCCCACCACCTTGAGGCTGCGCGGTGGCACGCCCAGCTGGTTGAAGTCGAACTTCAGGGCGTCGCCCTGGTGCAGCCGGAAGTTGCTGCGGTTACCGAACTTGTGCTGCAGGATCGGCACCAGGTCCTTGTCCAGCTCCACCACGTCCAGTTGTGCGCCGCTGCCCAGCAGGCCTTCGGTCAGGGCGCCCTGGCCCGGGCCGATTTCCAGCAGGTGTTCGCCGGCCTTGGCGTTGATGGCACGCAGGATGCGGTCGATGATGCCGGCGTCGTGCAGGAAGTTCTGGCCGAAGCGCTTGCGCGCCCGGTGTTGGTATTGCTCGTTCATGGTCGGTTCTCGGCCATCTGGTAGGCGGTTTCCAGCGCGACGCGCAGGCTGCCGGTGTCGACGTTGCCGGTGCCGGCGAGGTCCAGGGCGGTGCCGTGATCGACCGACGTGCGGATGATCGGCAGGCCCAGGGTCACGTTGACTGCAGCGCCGAAGCCTTTGTACTTGAGTACAGGCAGGCCTTGGTCGTGGTACATCGCCAGCACTGCGTCGCAGTGCTCCAGATATTTGGGGGTAAACAGGGTATCGGCCGGCAGCGGCCCGCGCAGGTCCATGCCTTCGGTGCGCAGGCGGGCCAAGGTCGGCTCGATGATGTCGATTTCTTCGCGGCCCAGGTGGCCACCCTCGCCCGCGTGCGGGTTCAGGCCACACACCAGTATGCGCGGGTTGGCAATGCCGAACTTGTCGCGCATGTCGGCATGCAGGATACGGGTTACACGTTCGACGCGCTCGGCAGTGATTGCGTCGGCAATATCACGCAGCGGCAGGTGCGTGGTCACCAGGGCCACACGCAGGCCGCGGGTGGCCAGCATCATTACCACTTGCGCGGTGTGGGTCAGTTCGGCAAGGAACTCGGTATGCCCGGAGAAGGCGATACCGCTTTCGTTGATCACGCCCTTGTGCACCGGGGCGGTGATCATCCCGGCAAAATGCCCATCCAGGCAGCCTTGCCCGGCGCGGGTCAGGGTTTCCAGCACGAACGCCGCGTTGGCTTTGTCGAGCTGGCCTGGCACTACCGGGGCTGCAAGAGGGGTATCCCACACGTACAGGCTGCCCGCGGGTGCCGGCCGGTCGGGCCATTGGCCCGGGGCGACTGGCAGCAGGCTGACGGCCAGCCCCAGCTGCGTGGCCCGCTCGGCGAGCAGGTCACGGCTGGTGATGGCGATCAGGGGGTGGGGCTGGGCGTCTGCGGCGAGCAGCAGGCACAGGTCGGGACCTATGCCGGCAGGCTCGCCAGGGGTGACGGCGAAGCGCTGGGGCTTCACTGGGCGGCCTGGTCAGCGCCAGGCAGCTTGATTTCAACGTAGGCTTCGTCGCGAATCTGGCGCAGCCAGGTTTGCAGCTCTTCGTCGTACTTGCGATTGCGCAGGACACTCTGGGCCTGTTGCTCACGTGCCTGTTCGGTGCTGTCGGTGGCGCGGCGGCCCAGTACTTCCAGAACGTGCCAGCCGTACTGGGTCTTGAACGGCTTGGTCACTACGCCTTGCTGGGCGTTGGCCATCTGTTCGCGGAACTCCGGTACCAGGCTGTTCGGGTCTACCCAGTTGAGGTCGCCGCCGTTGAGGGCCGAACCCGGGTCTTCCGAGAAGCTCTTCGCCAGCTCGCCGAAGTCTTCGCCGTTCTTGATGCGATCGTACAGGCGCTCGGCCAGTTGCTCGGTGGCCGCTTCGCTGCGGATTTCACTTGGCTTGATCAGGATGTGGCGTACATGCACTTCGTCGCGCAGCACGTTCTCGCTGCCACCGCGCTTCTCCTCGAGCTTGAGGATGATGAAGCCGTTGGGGATGCGAATAGGCTGGGTGATTTCACCGACCGGCATGCTGCTGAGCATCTTGGCGAAGTCTGGTGGCAGTTGGCCGGCTTTACGCCAGCCCATCTCGCCGCCTTCCAGGGCGTTTTCGCTGGCCGAGTTGGCAATCGCCATCTGGCCAAAGTCGGCGCCCTGGCGCAGTTGCTGGTACACGTCACCCACCTTGCGCGCGGCCTTCTGGATATCATCCGAGCTGGCGGCTTCCGGGGTCGGGATGAGGATGTTGGCCAGGCGGTACTCTTCCGACATCTGCATCTTGCCCATGTCGGAGTTGAGGAAGTTCTTCACTTCCTGCTCCGACACCTGGATGCGTTCGGCCACGCGACGCTGGCGCACGCGGCTGATGATCATCTCGCGCTTGACCTGCTCGCGAGCGTCGTCGAACGACAGGCCGTCATGGGCCAGGGCAGCGCGGAACTGGTCCAGCGACATACCATTGCGCTGGGCAATGGTGCCGATGGCCTGGTTCAGCTCTTCGTCAGTGATGCGGATGCCGGAGCGCTCGCCGATCTGCAGCTGCAGGTTCTCGACGATCAGGCGTTCCAGTACCTGCTGTTCCAGGGCACCGGTCGGTGGCACGCCGCCGCCGCGCTTGGCGATGGTTTGCTGCACCTCGCGGACGCGCTGGTCCAGCTGGCTTTGCATGACCACGTCGTTGTCGACGATGGCCACAACGCGATCAAGAGGCTGTACCGCGGCATTCACCGCGCCACTCAGCAAAACGGCACCCAGCAGCACTGGGCGCAGACGATCAATAAGCTTGGTCTTCACGTTCACGGTAACCTTGAATGCCTTGGTCGAGGAAAGATTCGACCTTGTTGCCCACTACGCCACCGAGCCCTTTCAGAACGATCTGAAGGAAGATGCCGTGGTCGCCTTTTTCGTTCGCCGGAAGTGCCTGGCTGAAGTCGTCGTAATCGATCCAGTAACGGTTGATCAGGCGCAGCTTCCAGCAGCAGTTGTCGTATTCGAAACCACCCATGGCTTCCAGCGTGCGGTTGCGGTTGTAGTCATGCTGCCAGCGGGCGATGACGTTCCACTGCGGAACGATCGGCCAGATGACCGAGAAATCGTGCTGCTGGATCTTGTAGTAGTCCTTGATGTAGTTCTCGCTGCCTGGAACGCCATAGTCGCCACCGCCAGTCTTCCAGGTGCCGGTCTGGGAGTCATAGGAGATGGTGTCGTTACGGTAGCGATAACCGAGGTTGAGCACCTTGTTCGGGTTGTCTTCAGGCTGGTAGTGGAACATCGCGCTGCCCGAGCGGGTGCTGCGGCTGTCCGGATCCCAGTTGAAGTCCGAATTGAAGCGCCAGTCGCGGTTGAAGTAGTAGTTGTACACCAGGGCGTATGGCGAGACATCAGACTGCGAGTCTGTGCGGGTCCTGTAGTTGATGCCCGGCAACTGGACCTTGCGATCCTTGAAGTAGTAAGCCTGACCGATGCTGAAGTTCTGGCGCTCGAAGCCGTTTTCTTCGATCCAGCGGGTAGTCACGCCCAGTGACAGTTTGTTCTCGTCGCCGATACGGTCAGTGCCGCTGAAGCGGTTGTCGCGGAACAGCGAGTCATAGCTGAACAGCGTTTCGCCCGAGTCGAACAGCGGGATATCTCGCTGATCCTTGTACGGAACATAGAGATAGAACAGGCGCGGCTCGAGGGTCTGCTTGTAGTCGGTGCCGAACATTGAGGTCTTGCGGTCGAAGTACAGGCCGCTGTCGACGCTGAAGATCGGCACGTCGCGGTTCAGCGTGCTGTTATAGCTGCCGTATGCCGGGTTGGCAGATTGCGCCAGGGCCTGGGTCTTGCCTTGGCTATCGAGGTCAAGATCGTAGTGCGTGTAAGCATATTTCAGCTTCGGCGTCAGGTAGCCATAGCTGGCTTCCATGGGCAGGCTGATCGATGGCGCTACGTTCAGGCGAGTGCCGTTCGCTCGGGCAATGCCCGAGATGTTTTCATCCAGGCGACGGCCGGGCAGGCCAGCACTGGTGTCTGGTAGGCCGTCCTTGTTCAGGACGAAGTCGTTCTTGAGGTCACGATCAAAGCGTACGGCTTCGGTCTCGTAACCGATGTTTACGCCACCCGGGTGGAACGGCAGGGCACCGTTGAAGGTGATCTGCGGTAGGCGGTCATACGGCGTGATCTGCGAAATGGTGGCCATCTCGTAGGCATGCACGTTCAAGCGCGCGGTGTAGCTGTCGCCACGGTATGTAAGCGCACCCTGCTGGTTCAGCAGGTCGCGGCTTTCCACGCCGATCTGGTCGGACTCCAGGTCCTGGAAGTAGAACGGGTCGCTGATGTCGGTGTAGTCCACCTCGGCCATCAGGCGCTCGTCCAGGCCACCCTTGTGCTGCCAGTTGACCATCCAGCGCTGTTCTTTGTAGTCAGTCTGGTCTTTGCGGTCGTCGTTCTTGTCGTTCAGGTACGCGCCGCCGAGCTGGCCTTCGCTGGAAGGCGTCAGGTAGCGGAACTCGCCTTCCATCAGCAGGCCGCGTTTGGTCATGTAACGCGGGTACAACGTGGCGTCGTAGTTGGGCGCCAGGTTGAAGTAGTACGGCGTGACCAGCATGAAGCCGGTGTCGCTGCTGCTGAACGATGGCGGCAGGAAGCCGGACTGGCGACGGTCGTCGATCGGGAAGTAGATGTACGGTGTGTAGAACACCGGGAAATCCTTGACCCGCAGCGTAACGTTGGTCGCAGTACCGAAACCGGTGGCCGGGTTCAGGGTGATGTTATTGCCCTTCAGCTGCCAGGCGTTGCTGCCCGGTTCGCAGGTGGTGTACGTACCGTCCTTGAGGCGGATGATGGCGTTTTCACCACGCTTGGCATACAGGGCACTGCCGCGGATGTGCGACTTGTGCATCACGTATTCGGCGTTGTCGACCTGGGCTTCGCCCGTGTCGAGCTGAATCTGTGCCTCGTCACCGACCACCAGCGAACCGTTGTCACGGATCCGGACGTTGCCCTTGAGCTCGCCACGGTTTTCGGTCTGGTAAAGGTTGGCCTCGTCGGCCTCGGCCTGCATGCTGCCCTGGCGCATCACCACGTCACCGGCGAGGGTAGCAATCTGCTGCTCCTGCTGGTACTTGGACACCTTGGCGTTGATGTAGGTCGGCGACTCGTCCTTCGGCGTGGTATCAGCCATGCCTGGGCGGGTTGGCTCGATGTAGGCGCCACCGCAGTACGGGCCGGTTTCGGCCAGCTGCGCGGCGGTGAGCTTTTCACGCGGCACCCAGTCCAGGTGGCTGTAGTCTTCGCTGCGCGACTTCAGGGCACGGCCCTTGGCCTCGGTGACCAGCATCGGCCGGTCCGCGGTTTCGGCTTCGCTCGCGGCTTCTGTGCCGGAGCTGACGGCCGCACCTTCGTGCACCGGGCGCGGCGGCAGGTTGTTGACTGGCGCTTTGGGCTTGCAGTCCCAACCACCGGAGGCGGACACTTGGCAGTCGAACTGTTCGGCTGCCACTACGTATGAGGTGGCCAGAGGTTGCAGGGCCAGCAGACCGCCGGTTACCAGCAACGGAAACTTTCTACGAAACGCGGGGGATTTCAATGCCATCTTATTAGTCCGGGCTTCCTGCGTGCCATCTGCCCGCGTGTGGGGCCGCACGCCTCTCGATGGTCTGAAAAAGATGCTGGATAATAAAGCATGACCCGCTTGACGGCTAGGGCCGTCGGAGACCCTTGTAATGCCTGAACACGATGTACGCCTGCAACAACTGACGGTCTGGCTCGATGAGCAGCTCAATGATCTTTTCCTGAACAACGCCTGGGGCGAAGTGCCCGCAGGCAGCCTGACCGCAGCCAGCAGCGACGCTAGCTTCCGCCGCTACTTCCGCTGGCAGGGCGCTGGGCACAGCTTCGTGATCATGGACGCGCCACCCCCGCAGGAAAACTGCCGACCGTTCGTCGCCATTGACCACTTGCTGGCCAGCGCTGATGTGCATGTGCCACTGATCCATGCCCAGGACCTGGAGCGCGGCTTCCTGTTGCTGGGGGATCTGGGCCACCAGACATACCTTGATGTAATTGATGCCGACAACGCCGATGGCCTGTTCGCCGATGCCATCGAGGCCTTGCTGGCCTTCCAGCGCCTGCCAATGGATGCGCCGCTGCCCAGCTACGACGATGCCCTGTTGCGCCGTGAAGTAGAGCTGTTTCCCGAGTGGTACGTGGGGCGTGAGCTTGGCCTGGCTCTGAGCGAAGCACAGAAAGCCACCTGGCAGCGCGTCAGCCAACTGCTGATCGACAGCGCCCTGGCCCAGCCCAAGGTGCTGGTGCACCGCGACTACATGCCGCGCAACCTGATGCAGAGTACCCCCAACCCCGGCGTACTGGACTTTCAGGACGCGGTCTACGGCCCGGTCACCTACGACATCACCTGCCTGTTCAAGGACGCCTTCCTCAGCTGGCCGCAGGCACGGGTCGAAGGCTGGCTGCGAAACTACTGGCAGCAGGCCAAGGCGGCCGGCATCCCGGTGCAGGGCGACTTCGAAGCATTCCAGCGTGCCAGCGACCTGATGGGGGTGCAGCGCCACCTGAAGGTGATCGGCATTTTCGCCCGTATCTGCCACCGCGACGGCAAACCGCGCTACCTGGGCGACGTGCCGCGTTTCTTCGCCTATATAGAAGAAGTGATCGGCCGCCGGCCCGAGTTGGCGGAGCTGGGTGAGCTGATTGCCGAGTTGCAGGCCGGAGTGCGTGCATGAAGGCAATGATCCTGGCAGCGGGTAAAGGCGAGCGCATGCGCCCGTTGACTCTGCATACCCCAAAACCACTGATTGCGGTCGCCGGCCAGCCGCTGATCGAGTACCACCTGCACGCCCTGGCGGCGGCGGGTGTTACCGAGGTGGTGATCAACCATGCCTGGCTCGGCCAGCAGATCGAAGACCACCTGGGCGATGGCAGCCGCTTCGGGGTGAGCATCCGTTATTCACCCGAGGGCGAGCCGCTGGAGACCGGTGGCGGCATCTTCAAGGCCCTGTCGTTGCTGGGTGACGCGCCGTTCCTGCTGGTTAACGGCGATGTCTGGAGCGACTACGACTTCACAGGCCTGCAGGCCCCCTTGCAAGGCCTTGCTCACCTGGTACTGGTCGACAACCCTGGCCATCACGGGCGCGGTGACTTCCGCCTGGTGGGCGAGCAAGTCGTCGATGGCGATGACGCTCCCGGCACGCTGACCTTCAGTGGGCTTTCTGTGCTGCACCCGGCCCTGTTCGACGGTTGCCAGCCCGGTGCCTTCAAGCTGGCACCGCTGCTGCGTCAGGCCATGGCGGATGGCAAGGTCACTGGCGAGCACTACCGTGGGCACTGGGTGGATGTAGGTACGCTTGAGCGCCTGGCCGAGGCTGAGCGTTTGATTGGCGAGCGCGCCTGATATGTGGTGGCCAGGCACGCTGATTGGTGTGGGTGCCGGTTTTGCTGTTGCCAGCATTCCGGGGGCCTTGCTCGGTGGGTTGCTTGGGCAGGCCCTGGACCGCCGCCTGCGCTTGCAGGGCTGGGAAGACATGCGCGAACGCCTGGGCGGGCGCGCGGCCTTGCGCGACGACGAGTTGCTGTTCGTGATGCTCGGGCGCCTGGCCAAATGCGATGGGCGGGTGGCCGAGCAGCATATCCGCCAGGCGCGCCAGGAAATGCTGCGCCTGGACCTGGCCGAAGCGGCCCGGCTGCGCGCGATAGCCGCGTTCAACCGTGGCAAGGCAGGCAAGGACCGGCTGGGCAGCCATCTGCGCCGCATTCGCCAGCAGCCGCATGCGGCGGAAGGCACCCTGCGTGCGTGTTGGCGCATGGTCTGGGCCGACGGCAAGATGGGCAACAAGGAACGTGAGCTGCTGCTGGACTGGGGGCAGAAGCTGGGCCTGAGCCGGCGGCAGGTGCAGGCGATGTCGCTGGAGTACGAGCCGCGCAAGGCAGCCGGAACGGAAGGGGTGGCCATGACCTATGCCGCGGCGTTGCGCTTGCTGGCGGTTGAGGCTGACACCGAGACCGACAAGGTCAAGCAGGCGTATCGCCGGCTGGTCAGCCGGCATCACCCGGACAAGCTGGCGGGTACCGGTGCCAGCGAGGCGCAGGTGCGTGAGGCCACCGAGCGTACCCGTGAGTTGCATCAGGCCTATGCCATGATCCGTAAGCGGCGGGGCCTGTAACCGGGCGGCGCTCGGTTCATGCCCCACCACTAGAATCAAGCCGAACTCAACCCTGCGGGCTCATCCACCCCCGTACCCGGCGGAACAACTGCTCTTGTTCCGCCGCCTTGTTCCCTGGCATGGCAATCAACGACAACTGCCGGTACTGGCTGTCCTTCTGCCGCTTGCTGGCCTGCAGGCGCTGCTCGGCCGCGTTGCGGTCGGTGCTACGGGTGACGTAGTAGATATCGGCAGTCGGCACCTTCAAGGTGGGCGCCAGGCTTTGCAGGTCATGTTCAACCCGCGCCGGTGTCTGCGCGGCGACCATCACCAGTTTTTGTACCTGCGGTGGCTGCTTCTCGCTCAGGTAGCGTGCCGCCCAATACGCACCGCTACCATGGCCGATCAGCACGATGCTGCGGGCGTTGTGTTGCTGTGCGTACGCTACGGCGGCATCCAGGCGGGCGAAGATACGCTCGGCATCTGCCGGGTCGGCCTGCTCGCTGGCCTGTTCAGCGTCAGTGCTTTCTGCGGTGTCGGCATCGGCCGCAGTGGCCTGGGCCACGTTGGCGTTGGCGTCGGCCGGTACGTCCTTGGCCGGTGCGCTTTCGCCTTTGTCTTTCTCAGGCTCGGCGGGCGGTGTGGCCTCGACCCTTGCCTGCGGGCTGTCGGCGAGCAGGTCGGGCAGGCTGACGCTCAGGCTGTGCCAGCCGACATCAGGGAATTTCTGCCGCAGTGGGCCGACCGCATTTGGCCAGTCCGCGGTCTCGCCTGCACCGGGAACTATGATGACTGCCCCATGCGGGTCGTTGTCATTGGCGGGTTTCCAAAGGGCCAGGAAGCTGTCGGCACCGGCCTGCAGGGTCTGCTGCTCGGCCTTGGGCACAAGCCGTTCCAGCGCCTGGGCATCTTCCTGGCTGCGCTCGAGCAGGGGCGGGCGCGGGGCTTCGGCGGCCGGAGCTTCGGTGGTGGTGGGTGGTTTTTCGGCATCGGCAGCCAAGGCGCCGAGTGGAAGGATCGAGGCCAGGCAGCACATTGCCAGCGTCGTGCGATAAAGTGTGGACATGAGTCAACCCAGGGCCAGAATGATACCGGCAGCCTAATAGTATTTGCCCGTGACGGCCATGCTGCATGGCCGCCTTTGCCAAGACGAGCGTGTAGATGAAGCGAGTGCGTCGCCTGTTGGTTATCGGCTGCTTGTGGCTGCCCTTGATTGCATTGGCCCGGCCCGAGGTGGTGCCCACCGTTACGCTGGAGCCTGCGCAACAGCAGTGGCTGGACGCGCACCGCAGCTTGCGCGTCGGCCTGGTGCTGCAGGCGCCCTACGCCCAGTTCGACCGGCGCCTGCAGCAACTGTACGGGGCCAACGTAGAACTGGTGAACAGCCTGGCGCAGGCGCTGCGCCTGGATCTTACCTGGCGCAACTTCAGCGACCAGGCCAGCCTGGAACATGCCCTGCAGAGCGGCGAAATCGACTTCGCCCCCGGCCTTACCCAGACGCCGGCCAGCCTGCGGCTGTGGCTGTTCAGCGACCCGTACATGCGCGTGCCGCAACTGGTGGTGGGGCCGCGCACCGGCGCCATGGCCGTGGAGCTGGAAAAGCTTGAAGCCGAGCAGCGGGTGGCCGTGCGCATGCCCAGCCAGCTGGCCGATTACCTGCGTGGCAACTACGGCAACCTCAACTTGCAGGGAGTGCCCAACGAACGTGAGGCCTTGCAACTGGTGGTCGGTGGCCAGGCCAGTTTCGCGGTGCTGGATGAAGCCCAGCTCAGCCGCTTGTCACGCGAAAGCGAGTTCAGTGAGCTGGCGGTGGTCGGCGATATCGGCCTGCCGCAGTTGTTGCGCATCGGCTCGCGGCGCGACTGGCCGCTGCTGGCCGATGTGCTCGAACGCGGCCTGCAGGCGCTGCCGGCCAAGGAGCTGGAGCAACTGCACCAACGCTGGCTGCAACCCAAATACCCACGGCTGAGCGAGTCGCCTGGCTTCTGGCAGAACCTGGCCTTGCTGTTCGGTATGTTGTTGTTGTGTGCCTTGGCCACCCTGGTGTGGCAACGGCGCCAGCAGCGCCAGCTGGAGCGCAGCCTGCTGACCACGCGGGAAAGCCTGGTGGAGCGACAAGTGCGTGAAGAAGCCCTGCGCCTGAGCCAGTTCGCCATCGACCAGAGCACGGTGGGTATTCTCTGGGTCAACTGGGACAGCCACGTACGCTACGCCAATCACGCCGCCGAGCGCATGCTGGGATATGGCGATGGCGAACTGCTGGAGCGGCCGTTGAGCACCTTCGAGCCGAGCCTGAACATGGACCGCTGGCTGGAGTTATGGAAAGGCGCACGCACGGGGGAGGGCGGTGTCGGCCAGTTCGAGGCGCAGTGCCGGCGGGCCGACAACAACCTGCTGCCGGTCGAGCTATCACTGAGTTTTCTGCGTTTTCGAGATTCCGAATACCTGGTGGTCTACCTCGCCGATGTCACCGAGCGCCACCGCGCCCTGGCGGCACTGCGCGAGAGCGAGGCGAGGCTCAAGGGCATTGCCGGCAACGTGCCCGGGCTGGTGTTCCGCCTGGAGCGTGACCCGGCCGAAGGCGAGCTGGAATTCCCCTATATCAGTGAGGGCAGCGAGGCGTTGGTGGGCTATGCGCCTGTCGAGATCCAGCACCCACAGATGGGCCTGCGCAACCTGGTTCACCCCGAAGACCGCGCCGATTACCACCGGGTCCAGGACCTGGCCTTGGCCAGCGATCAGGACTGGTCCTGGCAGGGGCGCATCCTGACCCGCCACGGAGAGCAACGCTGGGCCGACATCAAGGCCAGCACCCGGCGCCTGGCCAACGGCCAGGTGGTGTGGGACGGAGTGGTATGGGACATCACCCAGGGCAAGCGGGCCGAGTTGGCGTTGGCGAAATCCCAGGAGCAGCTGCGCGAGCTGTCGGCCCACCTGGAAAGCGTGCGCGAGGAAGAAAAGGCGCGCATCGCCCGGGAAGTGCATGACGAGCTGGGGCAGATGCTGACCGTGCTCAAGCTGGAGGTGTCGATGTGCGAGCTGGCGTTTGCCGACCTGGACCCCGGCCTGCATGAGCGCCTGGCAAGCATGAAGCGCCTGATTGCCCAGCTGTTCCAGCTGGTGCGTGATGTCGCCACCGCCTTGCGCCCGCCGATTCTCGATGCAGGCATTGCCTCGGCCATCGAATGGCAGGCACGGCGCTTTGAAGCCCGCACGCAGATCCCCTGCCTGGTACAAGTGCCGGATAATCTGCCAGCATTGAGCGATGCCAAGGCCACCGGCCTGTTTCGTATCTTGCAGGAGGCGCTCACCAACGTCATGCGCCACGCCCAGGCGCACAGCGTGGAGATCGAGCTGGTGCGTGAGGAAGGGCAATTGCGCATGACGGTCAGCGATGATGGCCAAGGCTTTTGCCGCGAGCAGACCCGGCCCACTTCATTTGGCCTGGTGGGTGTACGCGAGCGGGTGCTGATGCTGGGGGGCAGCATGGCGCTGGACAGTGAACCGGGCGAAGGCACCAGCCTGAGTGTGGCCATTCCGTTGGAGTAGGAGAGCAATCTTGATTCGAGTACTGGTGGCCGAAGACCACACCATTGTCCGTGAAGGCATCAAGCAGTTGATTGGCCTGGCCAAGGACATGCAGGTGGTGGGGGAGGCCGGGAATGGCGAGCAGTTGCTCGACACCCTGCGCCACACGCCGTGCGAAGTGGTGCTGCTGGATATCTCGATGCCGGGGGTGAACGGCCTGGAGGCGATCCCGCGGATCCGTGCCCTGCACGATGCGCCGGCAATCCTGATGCTGTCGATGCACGACGAGGCCCAGATGGCGGCGCGGGCGCTGAAGGCTGGGGCGGCGGGCTATGCCACCAAGGACAGTGACCCGGCGCTGCTACTGACCGCGATACGTCGGGTGGCAAGTGGCGGGCGTTACATCGACCCGTCGCTGGCCGACCGCATGGTGTTCGAAGTGGGCCTGACCGAGTCCCGGCCATTGCACACGCTGCTGTCGGAGCGGGAGTTTACGGTGTTCGAGCGCCTGGCCCAGGGGGCCAACGTCAACGACATCGCCCAGCAACTGGCGCTGTCGAGCAAGACCATCAGCACCCACAAGGCGCGTTTGATGCAAAAGCTGAAAGTGAACTCGCTGGCGGAGCTGGTGAAGTACGCCATGGAACACAAGCTGGTCTGATTGCGACATACGCGTGCCCGAAATTTGCCGAAGCCTCTGTGGGAGCGGGCATGCCCGCGAACGGGCCTGGCCTGCTGATCTCTATGGCTGAGCCGGCCTCTTCGCGGGCATGCCCGCTCCCACAGGTTTTGTGGCTGGCTCGCAAGGGCATTCCAATCCCGCCATTGCTGTAGGGCAATCCCTACAGCAAATCTTCCATCCGGATGATGGCATTCTCTCAGTGCCCCCGATTTTCGTGCGCTTGCGCCTCTTCTACTCTTTTGCCTACGCAGTCATCCAACAAGAAGGTGCAGGCATGAGCGAGGCGAAGTCGAACGCTGCAACCAGCGAAACGCTGGTCAGCTTCCGTGGTGTGCAGAAGAGCTACGACGGCGAGTCGCTGATCGTCAAAGACCTCAACCTGGACATCCGCAAGGGCGAGTTCCTTACCCTGCTTGGCCCGTCCGGCTCCGGCAAGACCACCAGCCTGATGATGCTGGCCGGCTTCGAAACCCCTACCGCCGGTGAAATACAGCTGGCCGGGCGCTCGATCAACAACGTGCCGCCGCACAAGCGCGACATCGGCATGGTGTTCCAGAACTACGCGCTGTTCCCGCACATGACCGTGGCCGAGAACCTGGCCTTTCCGCTGACCGTACGCAACCTGAGCAAGACCGACGTCAGTGAGCGGGTCAAACGCGTGCTGAACATGGTCCAGCTCGATACATTCGCCAAGCGCTACCCCGGCCAGCTTTCCGGTGGCCAGCAGCAGCGGGTGGCCCTGGCCCGTGCACTGGTGTTCGAGCCGCAACTGGTGCTGATGGACGAACCGCTCGGCGCGCTGGACAAGCAGCTGCGTGAGCACATGCAGATGGAGATCAAGCATATCCACCAGCGCCTGGGCGTGACCGTGGTGTACGTGACCCACGATCAGGGCGAAGCGCTGACCATGTCCGACCGCGTGGCGGTGTTCCACCAGGGCGAGATCCAGCAGATCGCCGACCCGCGCACGCTGTACGAAGAACCCTGCAATACCTTCGTCGCCAACTTCATCGGCGAGAACAACCGTATCAACGGCACCTTGCTGACCAGCGATGGCAAGCGCTGCCAGGTGCAGCTGCCGCGCGGCGAGCGGGTCGAAGCGCTGGCGGTGAACGTCGGCCAGGCCGGCGAGCCGGTAACCCTGTCGATCCGCCCGGAGCGTGTGCGCCTGAATGGCCACAGCGAGAGCTGCGTCAACCGCTTCTCTGGCCGGGTGGCCGAATTCATTTACCTGGGCGACCACGTGCGGGTGCGCCTGGAAGTTTGCGGCAAGGCCGATTTCTTCGTGAAACAGCCGATTGCCGAGCTCGACCCGGCCCTGGCCGTGGGCGATGTGGTACCGCTGGGCTGGGAGGTGGAGCACGCCCGCGCGCTCGATCCGATTGCCGAAGCCCATTGATGGATTGCTTCACCAACCCTGTACTGTGGAGAGAATAAGAATGCGCAAGCAGTTGAAACTGACCGCCCTGGCCCTGGGGCTGTTCGCCGCTGGCCAGGCCATGGCCGCAGACCTCACCGTGATCTCGTTCGGGGGCGCCAACAAGGCCGCCCAGGTCAAAGCGTTCTACGAGCCATGGGAGAAGGCGGGCAATGGCAAGATCGTCGCCGGCGAGTACAACGGCGAAATGGCCAAGGTCAAGGCGATGGTCGACACCAAGAGCGTGTCGTGGAACCTGGTAGAGGTTGAGTCGCCAGAGCTGGCGCGCGGGTGCGATGAGGGCATGTTCGAAGAACTCGACCCAGCCCTGTTCGGCAGCGAGTCCGATTACGTGCCTGGTGCCATCCAGCCTTGCGGCGTGGGCTTCTTCGTGTGGTCCACGGTCATGGCTTATAACGCCGACAAGCTCAAGACCGCACCTACCAGCTGGGCCGATTTCTGGGACACCAAGCAGTTCCCAGGCAAGCGTGGCTTGCGCAAGGGCGCCAAGTACACCATGGAATTTGCACTGATGGCCGATGGCGTTGCGCCCAAGGACGTCTACAAGGTGCTGGCCACAAAGGAAGGCCAGGACCGCGCCTTCAAGAAACTTGATGAACTCAAGCCCAGCATCCAGTGGTGGGAAGCGGGTGCACAGCCACCGCAGTTCCTGGCTTCAGGCGACGTGGTCATGAGCTCTGCCTACAACGGCCGTATTGCCGCTGTGCAGAAAGAGAGCAACCTCAAGGTGGTGTGGAACGGCGGCATCTACGACTTTGGCGCCTGGGCGATCCCTAAAGGTGCCAAGAACGTCGAAGAGGCGAAGAAGTTCATCGCCTACAGCGTCAAGCCCGAACAGCAGAAGATCTACTCCGAGAACATCGCCTACGGCCCGGCCAACTCCAACGCAGTAAGCCTGCTGTCGGACGAGGTGAAGAAGGACATGCCGACCACGCCTGAGAACATTGCCAACCAGGTGCAGATCGACGTGGCCTTCTGGGCCGACAACAGCGAGCAGCTGGAGCAACGCTTCAACGCCTGGGCGGCGAAGAAGTAACAAACCGCAAAGCAGGGCCGCCATGCGGCCCATCGCCGGCAAGCCAGCTCCCACAGGGACCGCTTAATCCCGCAAGCCAGTGCAGTACCTGTAAGGGACAGGGATCAGAAGTCTCGAAGCCAGTGCAGTGCCTGTAAGGGACAGGGATCAGAAGTCTCAAAGCCAGTGCAGTGCCTGTAAGGGACAGGGATCAGAAGTCTCGAAGCCGGTGCAGTACCTGTGGGAGCTGGCTTGCCGGCGATGGGCTGCACGGCAGCCCCATTTTCAGTTCGTATCGCGGAGTTCGCCATGGCCATTGCAGTGCCCCTCAACGAAGGCGCAGGTCCAAGTCTCAAGCAGCGCCTGAAGCACGCCGAGCGGGTCAACCGCTGGAAGGCGCAGGCGTTGATCGCGCCGCTGGCGCTGTTTCTTCTTCTGGTGTTCCTGGTGCCGATTGCGGCGCTGCTGTACAAGAGCGTCGGCAACCCGGAAGTGGTCGCTGGCCTGCCACGCACGGTAGACGTCATCACCCAGTGGGATGGCAAGAGCCTGCCCGGTGAGGATGTGTACAAGGCGCTGAGCCAGGACTTGGCCGAGTCGCGCAAGAACCAGACCCTTGGCGACCTTTCCAAGCGCCTGAACATGGAACTGGCCGGCTACCGCAGCCTGTTGACCAAGACCGCCCGCGCACTGCCATTCAAGGTCGAGCCTGCCTCTTATAAAGACGCCCTGCAGGCCGTCGACGAGCGTTGGGGCGACCCAGCCTACTGGCAGGCGATACGCCGCAATACCAGTACGGTGACCTCGTTCTACCTGCTGGCTTCTGTGGACCACCGCATCGACGACCTGGGCGAGCTGGCCAAGGCCACGCCGGACCAGGCCATTTACCTGGATATCTTTGCCCGCACCCTGTGGATGGGTGTAGTGATTACCGCCATCTGCCTGGTGCTGGCTTACCCACTGGCCTACCTGCTGGCCAACCTGCCAACCCGGCAGAGCAACCTGCTGATGATTCTGGTGCTGCTGCCGTTCTGGACCTCGATCCTGGTGCGGGTGGCGGCGTGGATCGTGCTGCTGCAGTCGGGTGGCCTGATCAACAGTGCACTGATGGCCATGGGCATCATCGACCAGCCGCTGGAACTGGTGTTCAACCGCACCGGTGTGTACATCTCCATGGTGCACATCCTGCTGCCGTTCATGATCCTGCCGCTGTACAGCGTGATGAAGGGCATTTCGCCCAGCTATATGCGTGCCGCGATCTCGCTGGGCTGCCATCCGTTCGCCAGCTTCTGGCGGGTGTACTTCCCGCAGACCTACGCCGGTGTTGGCGCGGGTTGCCTGCTGGTGTTCATCCTGGCCATCGGCTACTACATCACCCCGGCGCTGCTGGGGAGCCCGAACGACCAGATGGTCAGCTACTTCGTTGCCTTTTATACCAACACCAGCATCAACTGGGGCATGGCCACCGCGCTGGGTGGGCTGTTGCTTTTGGCTACCGTGCTGTTGTACCTGATCTATAGCTGGCTGGTCGGCGCCAGCCGCCTGCGCCTGAGCTGAGGAGCCTTGCCATGTTGAGCCCCTATATGTCGCCCGTGGAGCGGGTCTGGTTCTACAGCCTGCGCATTCTTTGCGGCCTGGTTTTGCTGTTCCTGATCTTGCCGGTGCTGGTGATCGTGCCGCTGTCGTTCAACAGTGGCAGCTTCCTGGTGTACCCGTTGCAGGGCTTTTCGCTGCAGTGGTACCAGGACTTCTTCGGCTCGGCCGAATGGATGCGGGCGCTGAAAAACAGCATCATCGTCGCCCCGGCGGCCACGGTGCTGGCCATGGTGTTCGGCACCCTGGCGGCCATTGGCCTGACCCGTGGCGATTTCCCCGGCAAGTCGCTGGTGATGGCGCTGGTGATTTCACCGATGGTGGTGCCGGTGGTGATCATCGGTGTGGCCAGCTACCTGTTCTTTGCACCGCTGGGTATGGGTAACAGCTTCACCTCGCTGATTCTGGTGCATGCGGTGCTGGGTGTACCGTTCGTCATCATTACCGTGTCGGCAACCTTGCAGGGCTTCAACTACAACTTGGTGCGGGCGGCTGCCAGCCTGGGTGCGTCGCCGCTGCTGGCCTTCCGTCGGGTGACCCTGCCGCTGATTGCGCCCGGGGTGATCTCGGGTGCGCTGTTTGCCTTTGCGACGTCGTTCGACGAGGTGGTGGTGACACTGTTCCTGGCCGGGCCGGAGCAGGCGACCCTGCCGCGGCAGATGTTCAGTGGTATCCGCGAAAACCTGAGCCCCACCATTGCTGCTGCGGCGACCTTGCTGATTGCGTTCTCGGTGGTGTTGCTGCTGACCCTGGAGTGGTTGCGTGGGCGCAGCGAGAAGCTGAGAACACAGCAACCGGCCTGATGATGGGTCGCCTGTGCCGGCCTCTTCGCCGGCAAGCCAGCTCCCACAGGGTTCTCCACAGGCCTCATGAGATGCAGGGTCCTGTAGAGAGCTCTGTGGGAGCTGGCTTGCCGGCGATGAGGCCAGCACAGCCAGTGCCAGGCTCTTGGGTATCGGTCGCGATCATGTGATACCAATCAGCCCTCATCCGTTCGCCTGGGTTACAATGCGCGCCACCGTGATTCTGCCAACAGGTGCGCCATGCAGCCCTACGCTATTGCCCCCTCCATCCTCTCCGCCGATTTCGCCCGCCTGGGTGAAGACGTCGACAAGGTATTGGCTGCGGGTGCCGACATCGTCCACTTCGATGTCATGGACAACCACTACGTTCCCAACCTGACCATTGGCCCGATGGTCTGCACCGCCCTGCGCAAGTACGGTGTTACCGCGCCGATCGACGTGCACCTGATGGTCAGCCCGGTCGACCGCATCATCGGCGACTTCATCGAAGCCGGCGCCACCTACATCACCTTCCACCCGGAAGCCTCGCAGCACGTCGACCGTTCGCTGCAACTGATCAAGGATGGCGGCTGCAAGGCCGGCCTGGTGTTCAACCCGGCCAGCAGCCTGGATGCCCTGAAGTACGTGATGGACAAAGTCGACATGGTGCTGCTGATGAGCGTCAACCCAGGCTTCGGCGGGCAGAAGTTCATCCCGGGCACCCTCGACAAGCTGCGCGAGGCGCGTGCGCTGATCGACGCCAGTGGCCGTGATATCCGCCTGGAAATCGACGGTGGCGTGAACGTCAACAACATCCGCGAGATCGCTGCCGCTGGCGCCGACACCTTCGTGGCCGGCTCGGCAATCTTCAACGCCCCGGACTACCAGGAAGTCATCGCCAGGATGCGCGCCGAACTGGCTCAGGCCCGCCCATGAGTGGCTTCGAGCAGCTCTTCCCGGGGACGCTGCCCAGGCTGGTGATGTTCGATCTGGACGGTACCCTGATCGATTCCGTGCCTGACCTGGCCGCCGCCGTGGACCGCATGCTGCTCGAACTGGGGCGCCCGCCTGCCGGCCTTGAGGCAGTACGCCACTGGGTCGGCAACGGCGCCCACGTGCTGGTGCGCCGTGCGCTGGCGGGTGGCATAGACCACGCCGCCGTGGACGATGCGCTGGCCGACCAGGCGCTGGCGCTGTTCATGGACGCCTATGCGCAAAGCCATGAGCTGACCGTGGTCTACCCCGGTGTGCAAGACACCCTGCGCTGGCTGCGCAAGCGGGGCGTGGAAATGGCCCTGATCACCAACAAGCCCGAGCGCTTCGTCGGCCCGTTGCTGGACCAGATGAAAATCGGCAACTACTTCCGCTGGATCATTGGCGGCGACACCCTGCCACAGAAAAAGCCAGACCCGGCGGCTTTGCTGTTTGTCATGCAGATGGCCAGCGTTACCCCGCAGCAGTCGCTGTTTGTCGGCGATTCGCGCAGTGACGTGTTGGCGGCCAAGGCAGCTGGCGTGCAGTGCGTGGGGCTGACCTATGGCTACAACCATGGCCGGCCGATCCACGACGAATCCCCCAACCTGGTAATCGACGATCTGCGTGCGTTGCTGCCCGGTTGCGCAGACCCGGCCACTGGGATAACGTTGGCCAACCTTCAAGCCTTACAAGACAGAGAGCCCACCGTGGTGGTTACTGGCAAATTCTGGATGAAAGTCATCAAGGCCCTGGCCCGTTGGCGTTGGCGCGCCTGACTTCCGCCTGCCGGCGCGTGCCGGCCCGTCCGTTTGCCTGACCTATTGCTGCTTGCCACGAGGCTACTCATGAACCGCGAAGAATTCCTGCGCCTGGCCGCTGCCGGCTACAACCGCATTCCCCTGGCCTGCGAAACCCTGGCCGACTTCGACACGCCGTTGTCGATCTACCTGAAACTGGCTGACCAGCCGAATTCGTATCTCCTCGAGTCGGTGCAGGGTGGCGAGAAATGGGGCCGTTACTCGATGATCGGCCTGCCGTCGCGCACCGTGATGCGTGTGCACGGCTACCACGTCAGTATCCTGCAGGATGGCGTCGAGGTTGAAAGCCACGATGTCGAAGACCCGCTGGCCTTTGTCGAAAGTTTCAAGGACCGTTACAAGGTCGCTGATATCCCTGGTCTGCCGCGCTTCAACGGCGGCCTGGTCGGCTACTTTGGCTATGATTGCGTGCGTTATGTGGAAAAACGCCTTGGCGCCAGCCCCAACCCGGACCCGCTGGGCGTGCCGGATATCCTGCTGATGGTGTCCGATGCGGTGGTGGTGTTCGACAACCTGGCAGGCAAGATGCACGCCATCGTGCTGGTCGACCCGGCTGAAGATCAGGCCTTTGAACAGGGCCAGGCACGCCTGCAAGGCCTGCTGGAAACCCTGCGTCAGCCGATCACCCCGCGCCGCGGCCTGGACCTGAGTGGCCCGCAGGCCGCCGAGCCGGAATTCCGCTCCAGCTATACCCGCGACGACTACGAGAACGCGGTCGGCCGTATCAAGGAGTACATCCTGGCCGGCGACTGCATGCAGGTGGTGCCGTCGCAACGCATGTCGATCGACTTCAAGGCTGCGCCCATCGACCTGTACCGTGCGCTGCGCTGCTTCAACCCGACGCCGTACATGTACTTCTTCAACTTCGGCGACTTCCATGTGGTCGGCAGTTCGCCCGAGGTGCTGGTGCGGGTCGAGGACAACCTGGTCACCGTGCGCCCGATTGCCGGTACCCGGCCGCGTGGCGCGACTGAAGAAGCCGACCGCGCGCTGGAAGACGACCTGCTGTCGGACGACAAGGAAATCGCCGAACACCTGATGCTGATCGACCTGGGCCGCAACGACGTCGGCCGTGTGTCCTCGACCGGCAGTGTGCGCCTGACCGAGAAGATGGTGATCGAGCGTTACTCCAACGTGATGCACATTGTCTCCAACGTCACCGGCCAGCTGCGTGAGGGGCTGACGGCGATGGATGCACTGCGGGCAATCCTGCCGGCTGGCACCCTGTCGGGTGCACCGAAGATTCGCGCGATGGAGATCATCGACGAGCTGGAGCCGGTCAAGCGTGGGGTCTACGGTGGTGCAGTCGGCTACTTTGCCTGGAACGGCAACATGGACACCGCGATCGCAATCCGTACAGCCGTGATCAAGGACGGTGAACTGCATGTGCAGGCCGGGGGCGGCATCGTTGCCGACTCGGTGCCGGCGCTGGAGTGGGAAGAAACCATCAACAAGCGCCGGGCCATGTTCCGTGCCGTGGCGCTTGCAGAGCAGACGTTGGCTAAATAAACAGATTGGGGCTGCTTTGCAGCCCTTCGCGGGCTCGCCCGCTCCCACAGGGAAATCACATCCTTCAAGGTTTGTGTAGCACCTGTGGGAGCGGGCGAGCCCGCGAAGGGCCGCAAAGCGGCCCCATCAATTCAGAAGTCCACGCTCACCCCCAGGCTAACCCCCTGCTGCGTCAACTCATCGCTCTTGCGCCAGTTGTAGTTGCCACGCACATGCACCCCTGCCACTACTTCATGGCTCACCCCCAGGCTCGCCCGGGTCAGGTCGCTGTGCGGCGTATAACCGGTCAGGGTGAAGTCATTGGCCGGCAAGCTGGTCAGGTGCATCGTTACATCCTGCTGGTCATCCTCGAATTCATGCTCCTGTGCCACCTCAGCGAACAGCCGGGTACCTGGCAGCACCTGCACGCTGCCCAGCAACCCCAGGCCCAAGCGGCGTGACGTGCGTTCCTGGTCATCGAAGCCCAGTGCCGTCGAGCGCCCGCTCTTCTCGTTGTACCCATCCACTTTCACACGTGCGTAGTCGGCACTGATGAATGGCGCCAGCTGCCAATTGCTGCTGTCTGCCGCCAGGTTGTAGCCCAGCCGCCCGGACATCGCCCAGGCCTCGCCGTCGGTGTCACCCTTTTCACTGCGCTCGTTCACGCCAAGGGCAAAGGTGCGCTTGAGGTCGCTGTAGTCCAGGTGCCCGGCGGTCAATGCAGCATCGGCCCACCAGCGGTCCTGGCGGTACTGGGCGAAGGCGCTGGCCAGGTAGCTGTTCAGTTTGTAGTCCGAATCATTGGCGCCGGCCTCCAGCTTTTGCCGATACGCGCCGCCGGCCAGGCCCAGACGCCAGGCATCGTTCAGGCGATAGCTGCCGCCCACGGTCAGGTTATAGCCGCGGCCATCGCCGCTGGCCGCGCTGTGCTGGCTGTCGAAGTCCAAGTCCTGGGCACCGGTGGCGACGAAGGCCTGCCATTGGCCAACGGCCTGCCAGGGCGTCTGCCATTGGTTGCGCAGTTCGTCCTGGTGGGCGCGCAGGCTGGCGTGGGCCATTTCCGGTAGTAGCGTCAGTTCCCACGGGGCGGAGATGATCGAATAGGCATAGTCGGCAATCAGTTGCTGGCCAGCAATGGTCGGGTGGACCGAGTCGTTGAACAGCAGTTTTGTCGGGTCTGGGCTTGTGCCATTGATGCCGTACACCGGGTTTTCCACGCAGCTGGCGCCGCTGTAGCAGGTACCGACCAGGTTCTGGTCGCTGGCCAGGCCGAACTGGTTGGGGCTGGCCAGTGCCTCGCCCAGCAGCACCGGGATGTTCAGCGGGATGATCTCGGCATCGATCTGACCGAGTTGGCTGATCAGTGACTGGTTGAACGCGCCCGACAGCAGTGACAGCGGGTTTTGCTGCGGCGTGCCGCTGAAGTTGGGCGTTTGGCCCAGGTCGGGCAGCAGCCAGACCATGATGTAGCGGGCACCACCTTGTTGCAGCGCCTGGGCGCTGGCCGCAAGGCGGGCACCGGCGGCCACGGCGTCGGCTGGGCTGTTCACCAGGCCTTGCAGGAAGTCGTTGCCGCCGCCCGTCAGGTAGTAGAGCGCGTTGGGGTCGGCACGCAGGCCATTGGCCAGGTAGCCCGCCTTTTCACGCAGCACCAGGCCGGCGCCGGGGTTTCCTGGCGGGATGACGGTCTCGGAAGTTGTCGTGATCGAATCCAGGATCTGCTGGGTTGTATAACCACCGACAGCCCAGTTGTTGCCATCGGGCTGGATGCCCACTGACGTGGAGGGGTTCAGCTCATCCGGGTTTATACCCAGCCTTCCCCCCAGGATCATGGGCGACACAGGTGCAAAGTTGCCATTGGCATCGCGGTTTGTGAACCGGGCGCCGGATGTGCCGCCGGTCAGGTCGGGGAACTGCCCCGCATCGGCGAGGCTGTCGCCAAACACGATCAGCGTGGAATAGGGCGAGGGTGCAGCGAACGCCTGGCTGCAGGCCAGGGCCAGTGAGGCAAGGGTAAAACGCAATAACGGGGCTTTTCGCATCTGGGAACATCCTTTTCTTTGTTTTTATCTGGACAACCTGATCGACCTTAGCAAATCGCAGTGCATCCCTCCCAAGTCCATTCGTTTCCCCGTGTTTAAAGGCATATTGCGCCCGCCGCCCCGGTAAGCTACTGTGCCGGGACGTATGAGCGAGACCTATCCTGTGTTGATCGTCAGTAAACTCTTGATGCGCGTAATCAAGGCCCACGCCCGTTGGCGTTGGCGCGCCTGACTTTATCCCCTGCCGGCCCGCCCGGCCCGCCCCCGTTTGCCTTCTTCTTTACTGCCCTTTGTGGCGAAGCCGTGCCTGTAGCGGCTGCAAGAAGGTTCGAATTCTGAAGTCAGTAAATTCAAGAGGTTCAACACCATGTTACTGATGATCGACAATTACGACTCATTCACTTACAACGTCGTCCAGTACCTTGGCGAGCTGGGTGCCGAGGTCAAGGTCATTCGCAATGACGAAATGACCATCGCTCAGATCGAAGCCCTCAACCCCGAGCGCATCGTCGTGTCCCCGGGCCCGTGCACGCCAAGCGAGGCTGGCGTGTCCATCGAGGCCATCCTGCATTTTGCCGGCAAGCTGCCGATTCTGGGTGTGTGCCTGGGCCACCAGTCCATCGGCCAGGCCTTTGGCGGTGACGTGGTGCGTGCCCGCCAGGTGATGCACGGCAAGACCAGCCCGGTACACCACCGTGACCTGGGCGTGTTCGCCGGCCTCAACAACCCGCTGACCGTGACCCGCTACCATTCGCTGGTGGTCAAGCGCGAAACCTTGCCCGATTGCCTGGAGGTCACTGCCTGGACCGCTCATGCAGACGGTTCGGTCGACGAGATCATGGGCCTGCGTCACAAAACGCTGAATATCGAAGGGGTGCAGTTCCACCCCGAGTCGATCCTGACCGAGCAGGGCCACGAGCTGTTCGCCAACTTCCTCAAGCAGACCGGCGGCCACCGCTAAGGATCGAACATGGATATCAAGAGCGCGTTGAGCCGTATCGTCGGCCAGCTGGACCTTTCTACCGAAGAAATGCGCGACGTCATGCGCCAGATAATGACCGGCCAGTGCAGCGAGGCGCAGATCGGCGCCTTCCTGATGGGCATGCGCATGAAGAGTGAAAGCATCGACGAAATCGTCGGCGCGGTGTCGGTGATGCGTGAGCTAGCCGACAAGGTTGAACTGAAAAGCCTGGATGGCGTCGTTGATATCGTCGGCACCGGCGGTGATGGGGCCAATATCTTCAACGTGTCCACCGCGTCTTCGTTCGTCCTGGCGGCGGCGGGCTGCACCGTGGCCAAGCACGGCAACCGCGCAGTGTCGGGCAAGAGCGGTAGCGCCGACCTGTTGGAAGCTGCCGGCATCTATCTGAACCTGACGCCAGTTCAGGTGGCCCGCTGCATCGACAGCCTGGGCATCGGCTTCATGTTCGCGCAAAGCCATCACTCGGCCATGAAATATGCTGCCGGCCCGCGCCGCGATCTGGGGTTGCGTACCCTGTTCAACATGCTCGGCCCGCTTACGAATCCGGCCGGAGTGAAGCATCAGGTGGTCGGCGTGTTCGCTCAGGCCCTGTGCCGCCCGTTGGCTGAGGTTCTGCAACGCCTGGGTAGCAAGCATGTGCTGGTGGTGCACTCGAAGGATGGCCTGGATGAGTTCAGCCTGGCTGCCCCCACCTTCGTTGCCGAGCTGAAGAACGACGAAATTACTGAATACTGGGTCGAGCCGGAAGACCTCGGCATGAAGAGCCAGAGCTTGCATGGCCTTGCCGTCGAGAACCCGCAGGCGTCGCTGGAGTTGATCCGCGATGCGCTGGGCCGGCGCAAGACCGAGAACGGTCAGAAGGCCGCCGAGATGATCGTGCTTAATGCTGGCGCGGCACTGTATGCAGCCGACCATGCCATGAGCCTGAAAGCCGGTGTAGAACTGGCCCATGATGTACTGCACACCGGCCTGGCCTGGGAAAAGCTGCAGGAACTGGGTGCCTTTACTGCAGTATTCAAGGTGGAGAACGAAGCATGAGTGTGCCGACGGTGCTGGAAAGGATCATTGCCCGCAAGTTCCAGGAAGTGGCCGAGCGCAGCGCGCGCGTCAGCCTCGCCGAGCTGGAAGGCCTGGCCAAGGTTGCCGATGCCCCGCGTGGCTTCGCCAATGCGCTGATCGAGCAGGCCAAGCGCAAACAGCCAGCGGTGATCGCCGAGATCAAGAAGGCTTCGCCGAGCAAGGGCGTGATCCGCGAGCACTTCGTGCCGGCGGAAATCGCTGTCAGCTACGAGAAGGGCGGCGCTACCTGCCTCTCGGTACTGACCGATGTCGATTACTTCCAGGGTGCCGATGAGTACCTGCAGCAGGCACGTGCTGCCGTTTCGCTGCCGGTGATCCGCAAGGACTTCATGGTCGACCCTTACCAGATCGTCGAAGCCCGGGCCTTGGGCGCGGACTGCGTGCTGCTGATCGTCTCGGCGCTGGACGACGTGAAAATGGCCGAACTGGCCGCGACCGCAAAAGACGTCGGCCTCGACGTGCTGGTGGAAGTGCACGATGGCGATGAGCTGGAGCGCGCGTTGAAAACCCTGGATACGCCGCTGGTGGGGGTGAATAACCGCAACCTGCACACCTTCGAGGTCAGCCTGGAAACCACCCTTGACCTGCTGCCGCGCATTCCGCGTGATCGCCTGGCGATTACCGAAAGCGGTATTCTCAACCGGGCCGATGTCGAACTGATGGCAATCAACGAGGTTTACTCGTTCCTGGTGGGCGAGGCGTTCATGCGCGCTGAGCAGCCTGGGCTGGAGTTGCAGCGGTTGTTCTTCCCCGAACAAGTGAAGAAGACTGTTCAGCACCTGGACTGATCAAATGAAGCCGGCGTTTTTGCCGGCTTTTTTGTAGGCCTGACATGGCCCTTTCACGGGTGCTTCACCACTCTTAAGCCCTGTGCTAGAGCTATGGGAGCGGGCATGCCCGCGAAGAGGCCATCAAAAACAACATCAAAGGTGGATCAATGACCGATCAACCCCTGGCCCTGACCGTCGAACAAGGCCTGCACACCGAACAGGAACTGCTGGCCGCGGTGTGCCGCGGCGAACGCGAAAGTGGCGTGCTGTTCTGGCGCCCTACCGACCATGCCCTGGTCATGCCCCGGCGCATGAGCCGCCTCGACAACTTCGAAGCCGCCTGTTCGGAGCTGGCGATTGCCGGCTGGCCGGTGCTGCTGCGCGAGACTGGCGGTGAGCCGGTGCCCCAATCCCATTCCACCGTCAACGTCGCACTGGTGTACGTTGCCCCGCGCAGCGAAGGCGATCACGGCCGCATCGAAAGCGCCTACGAGCGCCTGTGCCTGCCGCTGTGCGATGTACTGCGCGAGTGGGGCGGGGTGGCGTCGGTGGGTGAAATCGACGGGGCGTTCTGCGATGGCCGTTACAACGTCAACCTCAATGGCCGCAAGCTGGTGGGCACCGCCCAGCGCTGGCGTCAGGGCCTGGGTGGCAAGCGCCCGGTAGTGCTGGTGCACGGTGCGTTGCTGCTGGACAACGAGCGTGAATCGATGGTGGCGGCGGTCAACCGCTTCAATGAGTGCTGTGAGCTGGAGCAGCGCTGCCGCGCCGATGCACACATCGCCTTGCATGAAGTGGCGCCCGCGGCGCCCTGGTTCGCGCGCTTGTCGCAGGCCTACGCCAAGGTGCTTGCAGACCTGCCCAAGGACTAGACGTTGTCCCTAGCGGGTACCGTAGACCACCATGGTCTTGCCCTTTACCTGCACCAGGCTGCGCTCTTCAAGGTCCTTGAGGACGCGGCCGACCATTTCCCGGGAGCAACCGACGATTCGCCCGATTTCCTGGCGGGTGATCTTGATCTGCATGCCGTCGGGGTGGGTCATGGCATCGGGTTGCTTGCACAATTCCAGCAGGCAACGGGCAACCCGCCCGGTGACGTCGAAAAATGCCAGGTCGCCGACCTTGCGTGTAGTGTTGCGCAGGCGCTGGGCCATCTGGCTGCCCAGTGCATAGAGGATTTCCGGGTCCTGGCGCGCCAGTTCGCGGAACTTCTCGTAGCTGATCTCGGCCACTTCGCACTCAGTCTTGGCTCGCACCCAGGCACTGCGCTGCTGTTCGCCGTCAACCGGCTCGAACAACCCCAGCTCGCCAAAGAAATCGCCATTGTTGAGATAGGCAATGATCATTTCACGGCCGTCGTCGTCTTCGATGAGGATGGTGACCGAACCCTTGATGATGAATGACAGTGTCTCGGCCCGGTCGCCGGCGCAGATGATGTTGCTCTTGGCGGTATAACGGCGGCGCTGGCAGTGTACCAGCAGCTTGTCGATGTTCTTGATCTTGGCGGGTAGGGCGGAGGCAACCATCACGAAATCCTGTTCGATACGACCCGTAGGCTTTTTATAAGGCTGTCTGGCGCAAGCGCCATTCATTTGGCGCCAGCTTATCAGACGTCACCGGATGTTTCGGTACTAAACCGACACGTCTCGTGCTTTTCCCACAGCCGCACAAGGTCTAAGCTGACACCCTTTTCCGAATATCAGGAGTCCGGGTAGATGAAGGCACGTATCCAGTGGGCCGGTGAGGCCATGTTCCTCGGCGAATCGGGGAGTGGTCATGTCGTCGTGATGGACGGCCCGCCCGAGGCCGGCGGCCGCAACCTGGGTGTGCGTCCGATGGAAATGTTGCTGTTGGGCCTGGGTGGCTGCAGCAGCTTTGACGTGGTGAGCATTCTGAAGAAATCGCGCCAGGCGGTGGAAAGCTGCGAGGCGTTTCTGGAAGCCGAGCGCGCCAGCGAAGACCCGAAGGTGTTCACCAAGATTCACATGAACTTCGTGGTGAAAGGCCGTGGTCTGAAAGAAGCACAGGTCAAGCGGGCAGTGGAGTTGTCGGCAGAGAAGTACTGCTCGGCCTCGATCATGCTCGAACGTGCCGGGGTTGAGATTACCCACGGGTATGAAATCGTAGAGCTCGGTTAACGCAACGGTTTTGGGGGCTGCTTCGCAGCCCATCGCCGGCAAGCCAGCTCCCATACGTACTGCGCTGACCTTGAATCGGCCGATATACCTGTGGGAGCTGGCTTGCCGGCGATGGGCCGCAAAGCGGCCCCGGCAAATATCAGCTCCGAAGCGCAGGCAGTGCAGCTTGCACCCACCCTGGCAGCCATCCCCGCATTGCTTGGCTCAACCGCTCCCGCCGCTTCTGGTAAACCAGCCCCAGCCAGATAACCCCCAGCCCGATCAAGGTCACCACCATCGGGAACAGCAGCGACTCGGCAAACACCTCGTATGACAGGTACCCCAGGTAAGCCGCCACCCCCAGCGCACCAAACACCATGAACACCGGCCGGCGCAGCAGCACCGCCATGCCCATCAGCACGATGTTGATCAGGCAGTACAGGGCCTTGCCCAACTCACTGCCACTGTCCACCAGCGTCAGCCCGCCCCAGAATGCCGCCAGCCCGGCCAGGTAGCCCCAGCGGGCATAGTCCTCTCGCGTGCGGCCGTCTATCACAAGGAACACCACCAGCAAAGCCAACCCGAACCACAGCGAAACCTCGCGGCGCTGCTCCCAGCTGAACGGCGAGCCGAAGAACCATTCGCTCAGGTCCATCGACATGAACCACAAGGCCACGGCTATCGGCATCATGACGAACGGGTAGGGGATCAGCCGCAGCATCAGCAGCCCGGCGAGCACCGTGGCCGCTTCCATCGCCAGCCAGCCGCCCTGCACGTAGGTGTAGTACTGGTGATAGTTGGCTTGCGCGTCGTCCAGTGGCCACCAGCCCGCCAGGCGTTCGATGGCGAACACTGCCAGTGGCACGATGCTGACCGCGACGGCCGCCAGCACCCCGGCAGCAACCGGCTGGGCGCGGCGTTGCAGATGCAGGGCGAACAAGGTGATCAGCAGGATATAGAGGCTGGCGATGACCAGCAGAGCGCCGTCGCCAATGCTCATCCAGGCTTCGGTGAGCAACCAGCCCATGGCCGCCATGATCAGCATGGCGCCGAAGTAGAAGGCGACATGGGCCAGCTGGAAGCTGCCCCGTTGGGCCGGTTGCTGGCGCAGGAATACCAGCAAGGCCTGGTCCTGGCCCGGCTGAAGAATGCCGGCTTGCACGGCGCGCGCCAGGTCCTTGGCGTCGATTCGATCCGTCATGGCGATGCCTTCAGATGCGGTAGGTGCTCTTGGTCATGACCTTGGCCAGCAAGCTCATGCCAAAGCGGACCGGTGCCGGGAAGCGATAACCACCGGCTTCCAGTGCTGATTCGGCATGCTGCTCTTCATCGATGCGCATCTGCTCGAGAATGGCCCGGGACTTTTCGTCTTCGTGCGGGATTTGCTCCAGGTGCTCGTCGAGGTGCTTGCACACCTGGTGTTCGGTGGCGGCGACGAAGCCCAGGCTGACCTTGTCGCTGACCAGGCCGGCGAGTGCGCCGATGCCGAACGACATGCCATAGAACAGGGGGTTGAGCACGCTTGGGTGGCTGTTCAGCTGGCGAATGCGCTGTTCGCACCAGGCCAGGTGGTCCACTTCTTCCTCGGCAGCATGCTCCATGGCCTTGCGTACCTGGGGCAGTTTGGCGGTCAGCGCCTGGCCCTGGTACAGCGCCTGGGCACACACCTCGCCGGTGTGGTTGATACGCATCAGCCCGGCGATGTGGCGGGTCTGCTGATCGTCCAGGTCCGCGTCCGGCTGGACAATGGCCGGCGATGGCCGGGCGGGTTGGCCGCTGAAGGGCAGCAAGGTGCGCATGGCGGTATCGGCCTGCAGCAACAAGCGGTCGAGCGGCGAGTAGTGACGTTCGGTAGCCATCGGGCACCTCCGCAAGAATGTGCCCGACAGTTTACCGCAATAGCGGCGGGGTCGCTTGCCGTGGATCAGCCCGGTGGCCAGTTCATCTGGCGCTGGCCAAGCACGTGCATATGGATGTGATAGACGGTCTGGCCGCCTTTCGGGTTGCAGTTCATGACCACGCGGAAACCTTCCTCGCAGCCTTGCTCGACAGCCAGGCGCTGGGCGGTGAACAGGATGTGGCCAGCCAGGGCCTTGTCTTCTTCGGTCAGGTCATTGAGCGTGCGGATGTGTTTTTTCGGGATGACCAGAAAATGTACCGGTGCCGCGGGTGCAATGTCCTTGAAGGCCAGGACCTGGTCGTCTTCGTAGATGATATCCGCCGGGATTTCCCGGTTGATGATTTTGAGGAATAGATCGTCCACAGCACTTGCTCCATGGTGAGGGTCGGGCCGAGTGTACTCAGCCGAGCGCCGCTCGCCCAGTGGCTATTCCATGCCGGCCGGGCAATAGCGGCGGTGTATGGCCCCGGCCAGTTTGCACACCAGCCAGCGCGGCAGCAGGCGCGGGGCAAATGCCAGCCAGCGGTTGCGCCGGCCGGGCAGGATCAGCGCGCGGTTCTTGTCCAGCGCACGTACTGTGTACAGCGCGATTTCCTCGGGGCTGAGGCAGCGGGGTTTGCCGTCGAGCCGGGCGATGCGCCGGTGCGGGGAGCGTACCGGCCCGGGGCACAGCACCGAGACCTTGATGCCGGCACGCTTGAGCTCTTCGCGCAGCGCCTGGGAAAAGCTCAGCACGTACGCCTTGCTGGCGGCATAGGCTGCCATCCACGGGCCGGGTGCCACCCCGGCCAGGCCGGCGACGTTGAGGATCTGCCCGCCACCCTGCACGGCCATCAGGTTGCCGATGGCATGGCACAGGCGGCTCAGGGCCAGAACGTTGACTTCAAGCAGGTCCTGTTCGTCGGCCCACTCATGGGCCAGGAACGGCCCGTAGGTGCGCAAGCCGGCGCAGTTGACCAGCAGGTCGATACGCCGTTCGCCTTCTTCCAGCTCCAGTACGAAGCCCGACAGGCGCAGCGGCTGGCTGAGGTCGCAGGCGCGGAACAGCACCTCGACACCAAAGCGCTGGGTCAGCTCGATGGCCACGGGCTCCAGCGTTTCCCGCTGACGTGCCACCAGGATCAGGTTGCGCCCGCGCCGTGCCAGCGCTTCCGCCAGGGCCAGGCCCAGGCCGCTGGAAGCACCAGTGATCATGGCGTAACGGGTCATGCAAGGCTCCTGGGGGCGAAAGAGGGCGCCTAGTGTACAGCTTGGCCGGGCAAGGTGTTGCGTTTTGCTACAAGGTGCGGGCGCGCAGAATCTGGCAGCGCTCCAGGGCTTCCCGGTACTCACTGTGCAGCCGTTCGATCAATGCACTGGCACTGGGCAGATCATGGATTTCGCCGACGCCCTGGCCCGCCGACCATACGGTCTTCCAGGCTTTGGCTTCGTCGTCGACAGGTTTGAGCTTGCCTTGCTCGTGGCCGCCTTTGAGGGCGCTCATGTCGTAGCCAGCCTGCTCCAGGCTCGAACGCAAGAAGCTTGCAGGGATGCCGGACACTGCCGGGGTGTGAATGATGTCGGCGGCGTGGGCATCGAGCAGCATCTGCTTGTAGGCATCCTGAGCCTGGCTTTCTGTAGTAGCGATAAAGCGCGTGCCCATGTAGGCCAGGTCGGCGCCCAGCAATTGTGCGGCGAGGATTTCGTGGCCGTGGTTGAGACAGCCGGCCAGCAGCAGGGTCTTGTCGAAGAACTGGCGAATCTCTGCGGCCAGAGCGAACGGGCTCCAGGTGCCTGCATGGCCGCCTGCGCCGGCAGCGACGGCGATCAGCCCGTCGACACCCGCTTCGGCGGCTTTCTCGGCATGGCGGCGGGTGGTGACGTCGTGGAACACCAGGCCGCCGTAGCCATGCACGGCATCGACCACTTCCTTGACCGCCCCCAGGCTGGTGATGACGATCGGCACGCGATGTTCCACGCACAAGGCCAGGTCGGCCTGCAGGCGTGGGTTGGTCGGGTGCACGATCAGGTTGACTGCATAGGGGGCTGGCGCCTGCAATTGCGCCAGGCCTGCCTCGATCTCCTCCAGCCAGGCCTTGAAGCCGGCGCTGTCGCGCTGGTTAAGGGCCGGAAAACTGCCGACCACGCCGCTGGCGCAGCATGCCAGCACCAGTGTGGGGTTGGAGATCAGGAACATCGGCGCCGCAACCACAGGCAGGCGCAGGCGTTGTTCGAGCGAGGCAGGTAGCGACATGGCAAGGCTCCTTGAACGGGTGGCTATGTCAGAACGGTTTGACCACCACCAGAATTACGATGCCCAGCAGGAACAGCACGGGCACTTCGTTGAACCACCGATAGTAGACATGGCTGCGGGTGTTGTTGCCGCTGGCGAAGCGTTTGCGTTGGGCACCGCACATGTGATGGTAGCCGGTCAGCAGGATGACCAGGGTCAGCTTGGCATGCAGCCAGCCCTGGCTGAGCCAGCCGGGGGTGAGGTAAAGCATCCACGCGCCGAACACGTAGGTGGCGATCATGGCCGGGTTCATGATGCCGCGGTACAGCTTGCGTTCCATGGTGACGAAGCGGTCCTTGCTGGTGCTGTCCTCGCTCTGGGCGTGGTAGACGAACAGCCGCGGCAGGTAGAACAGGCCGGCGAACCAGCAGACCACGCTGACGATATGCAGCGCTTTGATCCATAGGTAAAGCATGGAGGGAGTTCCTTCAGGTATTCACGGTCGTCAGATAGTAGTGGTCAAGCGCCCGAAGGGTCACCCGAAGAGTTGTTACAGGCGCTTCGCGCCCCTATTATCGTGCGCTTTCCAGACGGCTCGTTGATAAGGGGCAAGCGTTATGATCAAGGTCGGTATCGTCGGCGGCACGGGTTACACCGGCGTCGAACTGTTGCGTCTGCTGGCACAGCATTCACAGGCCGAAGTGGCGGTCATCACTTCGCGCTCCGAGGCGGGCGTGGCGGTGGCGGACATGTACCCGAACCTGCGCGGCCACTATGACGGGCTGGCGTTCAGCGTGCCGGACAGCAAGGCCCTGGCCGCCTGCGATGTGGTGTTCTTCGCCACTCCGCACGGTGTTGCCCATGCCCTGGCTGGCGAACTGCTGGCGGCCGGTACCAAGGTGATCGACCTGTCGGCTGACTTCCGCCTGCAGGATGCTACCGAGTGGGGCAAGTGGTATGGCCAGCCGCACGGCGCGCCAGAACTGCTCAAGGACGCGGTATATGGCCTGCCTGAAGTCAACCGTGAGAAGATTCGCCAGGCGCGCCTGATCGCCGTGCCGGGTTGCTACCCGACCGCCACCCAGCTGGGCTTCTTGCCGCTGCTGGAAGCGGGCCTGGCCGACCCGTCGCGCCTGATTGCCGACTGCAAGTCGGGTGTCAGTGGCGCTGGTCGTGGTGCGGCAGTCGGTTCGCTGTTCTGCGAGGCCGGCGAAAGCATGAAGGCCTATGCGGTCAAGGGCCATCGTCACCTGCCGGAAATCAGCCAGGGCCTGCGCCTGGCCGCTGGCAAGGATATCGGCCTGACCTTCGTGCCGCACTTGACGCCAATGATCCGTGGCATCCACGCCACCCTGTACGCGAACGTGGTCGACACCTCGGTCGACCTGCAGGCGCTGTTCGAAAAGCGCTACGCCGACGAACCGTTCGTCGATGTGATGCCAGCGGGCAGCCACCCGGAAACCCGCAGTGTGCGCGGCGCCAACGTCTGCCGCATTGCCGTTCATCGCCCGCAGGGTGGTGACCTGGTGGTGGTGCTGTCGGTGATCGACAACCTGGTCAAGGGCGCGTCGGGCCAGGCGGTACAGAACCTGAACATCCTGTTTGGTCTGGATGAGCGCATGGGCCTGTCCCACGCGGGCTTGTTGCCGTAAGCAAGCCCCTGTCGGAATGGCCCGCCTCGTGCGGGCCTTTTTGTTTGTCGCGACTAAAGCCGCACAATTGTTGACCGATTTTCTCGGGAAAGCGGATAATGCGCGTCATCGAGTTTTAAGGCGGCAACTGCGCCGGGAGAGTCAACATGAGCGTCGAAACCTTCACCCCTACCGGTCTGGAATTCACCCATGGGGCAGCCCAGAAAGTGAAGAACCTGGTCGATGAGGAAGGCAATGAGCGTCTGAAGCTGCGGGTGTTCGTGACCGGTGGTGGTTGCTCGGGCTTCCAGTACGGCTTCACTTTCGATGAGGATGTGGCCGAAGACGACACCATCGTCGAGCGCGAAGGCGTGGCGCTGGTCGTCGACCCGATGAGCTTCCAGTATCTGGCTGGTGCCGAGGTGGACTATCAGGAAGGCCTGGAGGGTTCGCGCTTTGTGATCAAGAACCCGAACGCTGCCACTACGTGCGGTTGCGGTTCCTCGTTCTCGATCTGAAGTCTGGCCTTACGAAAACGCCGCGCAATTGCGCGGCGTTTTGCTTTCTGGCGTAGCGGTTATGCCGGGTAGATTGCGCCCAGTACCCGCAGGCCTTTGGCCGCTGTCACGCTTGGGCGGTTGGCACAGATGCCTTCCAGGCAGCAGTGAGCCAGCCAGGCAAAGGCCATGGCCTCTACCCAGTCAGGGTCTACGCCATGGGCGCCGGTGCTGGCGACACGGGCCTCGGGTAGCAGCTGGCCGAGGCGGGCCATCAGGGCGCCGTTACGCGCGCCACCACCACACACCAGCAACGCCTTGGTGCCTTGCTGGGCGTGGCTCAGCGAGTCGATGATGCTGCGAGCGGTAAGCTCCAGCAGCGTCGCCTGGACATCCTCGTCCTGGTAAGTGGGCAGGCCCGCCAGGTGACCATCCAGCCAAGGCAGGTTGAACACCTCGCGGCCTGTACTTTTCGGGCCGCTACCAGCGAAGAACGGGTCGGACAGCAATACACCGAGCAAGCCCGCCTGCACCACGCCCGAGGCCGCCCAGGCACCATCGGCATCGTAGGCCTGGCCGCGCTTGCGCTCTATCCAGGCATCCAGCAGCACGTTACCCGGGCCGCAATCGAAGCCGTGGACCGGCTTGTCCTGCTCGATCAGGCTGAGGTTGCTGAAACCGCCTACGTTAAGGACTGCCAGGCGCTGGCCCAGGTGGCCGAACAGGGTTTCGTGGAAGGCCGGTACCAAGGGCGCACCTTGGCCACCAGCAGCCACATCGCGCCGGCGGAAGTCGGCAACCACGCTGATGCCGGTAAGCTCGGCGAGCAACGCCGGGTTGCCGATCTGCACGGTAAAACCGCGTGCGGGTTCGTGGCGGATGGTCTGGCCGTGGCTGCCGATGGCGCGGATGGCATCGGCCTGAAGACCCTGACGGGCCAGCAGTTCACGGATACCTTCGGCTGCCAGGCTGGCCCAGCGGTTTTCTGCCAGCGCCGCGCGCGCGATCTCGTCAGCGCCGCTGCTGCACAGGGCAAGCAGGTCCTGACGCAAGTCGCCGGGCATTGGCAGGTAATGGGTGGCGAGCAGTTCAAGCTGCTCGCCTTGTTTGATCAAGGCGATGTCCAGGCCATCGAGGCTGGTGCCGGACATCACCCCCAGGTAGAGCGCCATGGGCTTAGCGCTTGTTCGCTGCGAGCAGGGTGGCTTTTTCCTGATCCATACGGGCGATCAGGGGTTGGCTCTGCTGCTGGAAGCGTTGGCGCTCGTTTTTGGCGATCGGGTCGGCCATCGGCACTTTCTGGCTGAGTGGATCGACGTGCACACCGTTGACCTGGAACTCGTAGTGCAGGTGCGGGCCGGTGGACAGGCCGGTGGTGCCGATGTAGCCGATGATCTGGCCCTGCTTCACCGAGCTGCCAGTCTTGATGCCCTTGGCAAAGCCTTGCATGTGACCGTACAGCGTCTTGTAGCGGTTGCCGTGCTGGATGATCACGGTGTTGCCGTAACCGCCACGGCGCCCGGCCAGTTCGATGCGGCCGTCACCGGCTGCCTTGATCGGCGTACCGCGCGGGGCGGCGTAGTCGACGCCTTTGTGGGCGCGGATCTTGTTCAGGATCGGGTGCTTGCGGCCGGCGGAAAAGCGCGAGCTGATGCGGGCGAAGTCCACCGGAGTACGGATGAAGGCCTTGCGCAGGCTGTTGCCGTCGGCGGTGTAGTAGGTGGTATTGCCCTGCTTGTTGGTGTAGCGCACGGCGGTGTAGGTCTTGCCGCGGTTGGTGAACCGGGCAGACAGTATGTTGCCGGTGCCGACCACCTTGCCGTCCATCACCTTCTGCTCGTAGACCACGTCGAACTCGTCGCCCGGGCGAATATCCTGGGCGAAGTCGATGTCGTAACCCAGCACCCGGGCCATGTCCATGGTCATGCTGTGGGACAGGCCGGCGCGCTGGGCCGAGGCCGACAGCGAGCTCTTGATCACGCCGTGGGCGTAGGCGGTACGCACCACCGGTTTGCTGATTTCGCGGTTGAAGGTGTAGCCCTTGGCGGACTTGGTCAGGCGAATGGTTTCGAGGTTGCTGACTTTGCTGTGCAGGCTGGCCAGTTGGCCATCCTTGTCCAGCTCGAACTGCAGCACCTGGCCGTGCTTGAGCTGGCTGAA